>JAGCDW010000041.1 GCA_017650945.1 Alphaproteobacteria bacterium
TCTCCAATGTTTTTGATGGTTACAGAGGAAGAAACGGGTAAATCAGAAATATCAAGTCCATTCTTTGAAACAACCATACTATATTTCCCCGATTCCCCTATGACTGAAAAGACGGAATCATCTTTTTCGTTTAGGAACGAACAGGCGCTGAGGACAACCTTGTCTTTCGTAACCTTCAGTGTCCCCGGAGAGAAAAGATGCAAATTGTTTTTTGAGAATGAGAGGATTATTTTCTTGATGGAGAGAGCGTTCTGACTCGTTGAAGAGAATTTTATTTTAAAAGAATGTTTTTCCGTGGAATCCAGATGGAAAGATGAAGATATAACATGATACTGTAAAAAATCTTGATCAGGTTTAGAAGAGGCAATTGTTTTCGATTTATCATCTAATATGCGGAATGAACATTCAGGCGTTTCCGAGATTACTTCAATCGTGCAGTCTTCATCAATTCCGACATTCATAAGCTGGATAGGAAGTGGCAAACTTTCAAAAGAATGATTTGAATTTGAGTCTAAAACGACTTTAAAACAGTCTTTCCCTATAACAACTTTTTTGGAAACCCAAAACAGTTTAATATTCTGTGCATCAAATATAACAAGCCGATTCCCTTTTGAACGCACATACTGGTCGATTAACGCGTCGTCTTTTTGACTTGCATCATTATTATTTTCGGCTTTTGCGGGCACTATTGCACAAAAACAAGACAGGAGAATAAGCGCTTTTTTGAGAAAGAAATCGATAGTCAATTTGTTTTTTGTTTGTTTTAGTTGTTGTAAACGCATCGGAAGCCATACTCACGCATTGTTGCGCCTTCGGCTTCTACCCTGTAATCAAAAAACGGTGTTGGGCGCATCGATTCGAAAGACGGCCGATCATAAATCAAAACTATACTGTCGGCATTACGACCGCAAACACGTTTCATTTCATAATCGGCGACACGCGAAAGAACACTGCGTATATCGCCGTCAATATCCATGCCATCCGCATTTTGTATCAAACGCAAACGCATTTCCCGCATATCAGTATTTCCAAGCAAAATTTGAACCCGAACCATTGCACCACGATATTCTTGCCACCGGGTTTCCATACGCGATGTGTTCCATTTTTTTTCTATTTCATCCAATTCTTTATCGGTCTTTGGACGATAAGAATCGATTCCGGCGTATTCGTTATTCGACTGCATAAAAGTGCTTGTCCGTTCATTATAATACGGTGCGTCTTCGCCACCATTTGCAAAATCGCGACGATTATATTCAGACGAACATCCCGTCAATCCAAGGCCACAGGCCAAAATAATAAAAAATATTTTCTTCATTTCTTTCTCTCTTTTTTTTGATTCTAACAAATAAACTTTTTTGATTCAAGTGTCGATTTGTGGTAAAATGAATTTGATGACAAATGTTGTATTGGAATCTTTACTGAAACCGATATCGGAATTTTATCGACCGTCCTTTGTCGAAGAAATTGCGATAAACCACGCCGGCGAAGTGTGGATGCGCCTGCATGGGGCGCGTGTGCCGTGGGTTGCGTATGATGCCCCGGTGCTTAGCAAGCAATATCTGATTGACCTGATTCATACCATCGCGAATATTTATGAACGGCCGTTTGACCCAATTCATGGAATTCCTGTTGTTTATGCGACTTTGCCCGGCAATCATCGTTTTAGTGCTATTGCAGGCCCGAACGTTCAATATGACGAACGCGATATAACCGGCGGTGTTGCGCTAAATATTCGCGGCGAAGGCGTGGCGGAAACATCGTTTGGCGAATACCACCTGGAACGTGGCAAGAAATTGATGAAGGTAAAACCACGTCAAACGAATCGGCCCGATGACCCATACGACCGATTGATGTCCGCAATAAATGACGGCAGTCCGATTCTGATAAGTGGTGCAACCGCGACCGGAAAGACAACTTTCCTTAATCACATGCTGACGCTGATTGACCAAAACAGCCGCGTGATAACCGTCGAAGATGCGCGCGAAGTTCGCGTTCCGCAAAAAAATCACGTGCACTTTGTTCTGTCGCGGACCGAACAAACAAACGATTTTAATTATGCGCGGTTACTCGATTTGGTCGTGCGTATGACCCCGGACGTGATTATTGGTGGTGAAATATCAACGGACAATGCATCGGTTCTTTGGGAAATGTTGGGCACAGGGCATGAACATTTTTATACGACGATTCACGCGGAAAGTGCCGAAGCCGCCTATGCCGCGTTCGCCGATAGAATCCTGCACACGCAGCCCGCGTATAATCGCACTGATTTGATTGCGGAAATGAAAAAGAAAATCCGCGTTGTGCAACTGTCGCGTGATGGATCACTGCGCGCCGTAACCGAGGTAGTTTAGTTTAACAAACAAAAGGAAGAAAAAATGTCTTATCTTGATATAGAAGAACAACTTGACCAAATAACAGATGATTTGCGTCAAAAACTTGAGCAGGCCGGCGCAATTGATAAAAATGGCAAAACGATAGATTCTGCAAAATTTGACGGGGTAATCGAAAACTTGGTTGATGAAATAATCCCAATATCACGGGAATTAGAATTGGGACGATATGACGCGAATTCTAGAAATATTGTAGAAAGTAGGATTGCATGGCTGCGTAAAATAAAAAATGCGCATTCTATTGCTTATCCAACCAATTTAAGCGATGGCAAGGAAGAAGAGATTATGCAAGATATTGCTAAACACAAAACCAAACGTTCACCCGAAGTTTTCAAAACTGGCGTTAAAAATTTTATACACATATTCGGATTTCAACGGCGGGTGCCACAGAAACTTGGGTATGAAAAGTAATTTACCGTGCAGAAAGCGCGGTTTTTCTTTACATAAAATTCTGCGGATTGACATCGATTTTGATTCTGATGTTTGCCGGGACATTCACGTGCGAGAGCCATTTTTTCACAATCGGTTGCAGGTATGCGCGCGCATCACCCGCGATTAAAAATCGCATACGGTAAAACCCGCGGACCTGATACATTTGGGCGACAATCGGGCCCATTATGCGCGCGCCGTTCACGTTCGGTTTTTGCACCGCAAGCGTTTCACAAAAACGTTTTAATAATGATTCATTTTTTGATTCGATAATTATCGCAATCAATTGCCCAAATGGTGGCATTTTTGCAGCCCTGCGCACGGCCATATCGCCGCGCAAAAATTCATCACGATTACCCGCACAAATCGCGGTCAAAACAGAATTTGTCGGTTGATATGTTTGCAGCAACACGCGCCCCGGAACTTTGCCACGACCGGCGCGGCCGGCGACTTGGAATAACTGTTGAAATGTGTGTTCCGCCGCACGAAAATCCGTTCCAAACAAACCCATATCACTATCGACCACACCGACCAGTGTCAGGTTCGGGAAATGATGTCCCTTGGCCAAGATTTGCGTTCCGATGATAATATCCAATTCGCCTGATTCCATTTTTTCAACAAGTCTTTCAAGTGCGCCGCGCGACATCATTGTATCACTGGACACCAGTGCCGTTTTTGCGCCGGGGAATCGGGCGGCGACCTCTTCTTCTATCTTTTCAAGTCCCGCGCCACGCATAGAAACAGTGTCGCCACATTCGGGGCATTTGTCGGGGAATGTCTTTGTTCGTCCGCAAATGTGGCACAGTAATTTTCCCAACTTTTTATGATATGTCATACCGACCGAACATTCGGGGCATGTCGCGACCCAGCCGCACTTTTTACATTGTGTAATTGGTGCAAATCCGCGCCGATTTATAAACAACATAACCTGCCTATGGTTTTGAATCGTATCGCGAATCGCATCGCACAGAATCGGTGATAATGCGCCGGTGCGCGTTTCATCATTTATTTTATATTCCGCCGGTCGAAATTCGCGCAAATCGATTGTTTCAATTTTGGGCATTTCCGCACCGCCATAGCGCGACTTTAACATATGATGACCGTATCGCCCGGTTTCCACATTGTTCATTGTTTCTTCGGACGGTGTTGCACTGGCCAGCACAACGGGGATTTTTTCCAGTTTTGCGCGGAGTATCGCCATATCGCGGCCATGATAGTTTCCCATATCTTCCTGTTTGTATGATGAATCATGTTCTTCATCAATTATAATCAGGCCCAAATCTTGCCATGGCAAAAACAGTGCACTGCGCGTGCCAACAACGATTTTGATTTCGCCGGTTAAAACCCCGCGCCAAATATCACGCCGGCGTGCCGCGGTAAGATTACTGTGCCACACAATGGGTGGCGCACCGAAGCGCGATTCGAACCTTTTTATGAATTGCGTGGTAAGCGCAATTTCCGGCATCATCAATAATACCGAACGGCCCGCACTGTATGCGCGCCAGACGGAGTCAAAATAAACCTGAGTCTTACCACTGCCCGTGATACCATCAATCAGATTTACCGAAAAGCCACCGCGTGCAATATCACGTCCGATACTATCGGCGGCGGCGCGTTGTTCAGCATTTAGTTCTATGTTGCCTTTATCGGTGTATTCGTAATTAAAACTTTCGGTGCGGCGGCGCGTTGATACCGGCAACAACATTTCACGCGCAATCATTGTTTTTACGACCGAAGGCCCAACACGCGCGATATTTTGAATATCGGTCACAGACATTGGTTCATTATTATTTATCTGAAAAGCGTCCAAAACCATCTGGCGATTTTCGGTCATCTTGGCATTTTTAGATTCAAAATTATACGCATATAATTGTTCAGTCTTTGGTTCGTTAAACGCGTCCGGCACATTTAGAATTAGTCGCAACACCGCGCCCGGTGCCATCAATGTCCATTCCGACATTTTTTGAATCCACTGCAACGCCGCGACCGGCAATTTATACGGCAAAACCGCGCTGACACCTTTTATTTTTTCTGGTGGTAAATCACTGTCGCCGACCCCATAAACTATCCCGACATAGGGGTGGTTCATAACACTGCACCGGACAAAGGTTCCAATTTCCGCATCGGCACTCAGGCGGTAATCATATCCATGATTTACCACGTTTGGGACAAGAATCTTTACAATTGTGTCTTTGTTAAACATACGAATAAAATACTTGTTTTTTTCTTTGGTTTCAATAGTATTTAATAAAATAAAAAGGGGAAACTGATGTGGATGTATTTTTTTGCGGTTTGTGATTTTCTGTGCCGGTTTATTCCGGTGCGCCGTTGGCGCGTGTATATGCGGCGCGTAAAATTGTTTGATTGGTATCGAAAGTATAATGCACTTAAACGCACATTTCCAAATCTTGACTTTTACGATGTCAAAATGATAAAGGGCGGTTGGAATATCGGATTTATTGTTGAAAACAAATATGTATTTAAGGTTAGAAAACACAATGAAATAAAAGTTCCACAGGATAAAATTATCCGTGAAAAACGTATTACAGATGCACTTGCGCCGTTTTCACCAGTGCGTATTTTATCTATACGTATTGTTCAGGCGGGCGAATATATGTTCTATAGATATCCGTTTATTCCAGGAAAAAATTTGAATTTGATGGGTGTAAAAAAAATAACAGAACATCGTGAAAAATTGGCTAAACAAATCGCAAGTTTTATATACAAAGTTCATAATTCCAAGCCCGCAAACATTGATGATTTGAAAAAAGGGTCTGATGGTGATGGATGGAATCATAATGACCTTTGTAATAACATAATCGTTGACCCAAAAACCATGGACATTGTTGGAATTATTGACTGGGAATATGCAGGTTGGGGTAAATTAGAAACCGAATTTGCAAACGCAACTGCGTTTTCAAGTGCTATGCGTGAATCTGGTATTGGTGATATTATTCGGCAAGAATACAATGCTATTCTTGAAAAGGTTGCCGCGAAACAGCAACGGCAATCGGAACGTCAACGGGCGCGTGCGCAAGCCGAAGAACAAATTCAAAGTAACACTGAAACGTCGTCGCTGGATATGTGATTTATTGTTACATCGGGCGTGAACTGCGTTTTGAACCATGTTCTTTGTCGCTTGGCATATTGATTCGTTTTTGTTATCCAGTTTTCAATCGCCGCATCGCGCGTGATTTTTCCGGTTATGTAATCGCACAGTTGCACAGCACCGATTGCCCGATTGGGGTTAAGATTGTTTTTAACAATATATTCTGCCTCCCTTTGCGCGCCGCCCGAAAGCATTTCTGGGATTCGCGCAGCGATGCGTTCGTGCAACACTTTTAACGGCGGGTTTATCAGGATTTTATACGGTGTCGGCGTAATTGCACCCACGCGCGGTTCGTTCCACCATTCGGTTATTTGACGACCGGTTTGTAAAAAGACCTCTAATGCCCTTGCCACACGTTGCGAATCCGTCATGTCTGTACCCGCAACCATCGCACGCGCTGCATTTAAATCCCGCGCCACCATTTCACGCGCCCGCGCACGATTTTCCGGTGATATTTCTGGAATTTCCGCGATACCATTCAAAAGCCCGTTTATATAGTATCCTGTGCCACCAACAAAAATCGGTACAAAACCCTTTGCGCGCACCGCATCATATTCATGCCTTGCGAGTTTGATATAGTCCGCAACACTGGTTTGCTCCGACAGCGGCAAAATGGAAAAAAGCCGATATGGGACACCATCGATTTCGTCCGCAAGTGGGCGACCTGCAAACGGACTTGCCGATATGTTTTCAATGCCGCGATATACTTGCACACTGTCGCAGTTTATGATTGCGCCATGAACAGCCTTCGCCAATTTGTGTGCGAAATCTGATTTGCCTGATGCGGTTGGACCGGCGATAATATATGCACTTTCTGTATTCATCATGCTAATTATACCGCACGATTTGCCAAATTCAAGCAAAGGCAAAATTCAGATTGGAATTTTCAGTAAATGGTGCTATGATAGGTCGGCATTAAACAAAATAAAGGAAGGTATATTATGTCAAAAAAAATAAAAGTTGCGATAAATGGATTTGGACGCATTGGACGTTTGGTTCTGCGCGCGGCATTGGAATCGGGGCGCGATGATATCGAATTCGTTGCGGTAAATGATTTGGCACCGGCGGAACAAAATGCGTATTTGTTACAGCATGATTCTGTGCACGGCAAATTGCCGATGGATGTTAAACTGGACGGCGACACGATTGTGGTTGGCAATCAACGCATTAAATGTCTTGCCGAAAAAGACCCGACAAAATTGCCGTGGGGAAAAATGGGCGTTGATATTGTAATGGAATGCACTGGTCTTTTTACCGCTGCGGACAAGGCGCGTGTTCATATTGACTGTGGTGCAAAGCGGGTTTTGGTGTCGGCACCGTCTGCGGGCGCGGATAAAACAATTGTGTTCGGCGTAAACCAAGATACTTTAACAAAAGACGATATTATCGTTTCTAACGCATCTTGCACAACAAATTGTCTTGCCCCAGTGGCCCAGGTTTTGGATAAAAAATTCGGAATTGTGTCGGGATGGATGACGACAGTTCATGCGTACACCGGCGACCAACAATTATTGGATAAAAATCATAAAGATTTTCGGCGCGCACGCGCGGCGGCCCTTTCTATGATTCCAACCAGTACCGGCGCAGCCAAGGCGATTGGATTGGTCTTGCCGAACTTGGCGGGAAAATTGGACGGGATTGCTATCCGCGTTCCGACACCTGATGTTTCGGTCGTAGAATTGGTTGTGAATTTGAAAAAAGATGCAACTGTGGACGCGATAAACGATGCTATGCGCGCGGCGGAATCCAAGACGTTTGGCTATAACGAATTGCCGTTGGTTTCAATTGACTTTACGCACGATGCGCACAGTTCCGTGTTCGATTCAACACAAACGCATGTAATTGATAATCGGCTTGTTCATGTAACGGCGTGGTATGACAACGAGTGGGGATTTTCAAACCGTATGAGTGATACCGCCGTCGCAATGGGAAAGTTGTTATAAGCATCAGAATCGCCGCAATTGCGGCGATTTTTATTGAAACCATAATTTTTTATGGCATACTTATGGCCAAGCAAAGGAATAGATATGAAAAAGGGTTCTATAGAACACCAAGATTGGCATAGTGTAATTGTGGCTGTGGTGGTGGTTGCGTGTATTTTATCTACGGTTCTTATTGCAAGTTACTATAACAATCGTAAAGAAGCGGTTCGTAAAATTTCTGAGTGTAAATTTAAATTACGCGAAAACGCTGATGCACGACGCACTTATATGGCGACCGCACCGGAATTTACGCAAAGTGCGCATTTACGTAAAGTTATCGATTCTTTGATGCTTGTTGATGATTCATTGGATTTGAAAAAAAATCAACGTCTTGTTTCAAGACTTGAAGATATCGCGAAATACGATGATTCTATTGCCACCAGCAGATTGGCACAATTTGATACGATACAAAATCGATTGAAACGCGAAATGCAAAAATACCAAAATAAATTGAAATAATATTACTAACAACACATACCAAAAATATGTTATAATTCATCCAAAGGAGTAGAGAGATGAAGGTGGCGATTATTGGTATTGGTTCGGTTGGTTCGGCCGTTGCGACAGCGGTGAAAAATACTGGCCTGGTGCATGAGATTGTTTTGTTTGACCGCGATGGTGTGCGGGCGCGCGCCGCCGCCGAAGATTTGGGTCATGCCGCGACCTTTGGATTTAATGTTGATATTTCCGCCGTGAATAACTATCGCGGAATTCGCGGTTCGGACATAGTTATCATCTCCGCCGGCGCGAATCAAAAGCCCGGCGAAACGCGCACCGACCTGTTGCATCACAATGCCGAAGTGATTCGCGACATTGTGCCGCGTGTTATGGCAAATGTTGACCCAAAGCGCGTGATTCTAATTATTGTAACAAACCCGTTGGACGTGATGGTTATGTTGGCCCAAGAACTGTCCGCCCTGCCCCCGGCGCGCGTGATTGGAACGGGCACTATGCTTGATTCCGCGCGTTTGCGCACGATACTTGCGCGGGGACTTGACGTGTCGCCGCAATCGGTTCATTCCTATGTGCTTGGCGAACATGGCGACAGCAGTGTGATTGATTGGTCATCGATTACCGTTGGCGGATTATCACTTGATGATTTTTGTCGCCAAGTAAAAGTCCCGCTCACCGCCGCCATTCGCAACAGTATCGAAGAACACGTTCGCAACGCAGCGTATGAAATTATTCGCGGGCGTGGCGCGACATGGGACGGAATCGGCGCCGCAGTTGCAGATTTGTTAAAGTGCATTGTAAATGACGAGCATCGAATTCTAACTGTGTCGATTGCTGCGGGCACGGGCGCGCATGTGTTGGCCATGTCTTTGCCGCGCATAGTTGGCGCGAACGGCGTGGTTGCGACACTGAACCCCAAGATGTCGCCGGCAGAATCCGCCGCGTTAAAGAAAAGCGGAAAAATAATTCAAAA
>JAGCDW010000042.1 GCA_017650945.1 Alphaproteobacteria bacterium
GTTTTCATTTCTTTTTTGAAAACCTTTAACCCATTGGCAAGGTTTTTCATCATGCCTGGAATTTTTGCGTGGCCAAACAAAATGACCAACAGCAAAACAATAACCAGTATTTCCATCCAACCCAATCTTCCAAACATCTTTATCTCCTTATTTCGCTACATAACAATCCAAACCATCGGACTTTGCATTGCGACAGAACCCATTTGCATCACCCGAAGACGCGAACGCGATACGCAAACGATATGTCGTAGAACCATTCGGCAACACCGCCGCCAGTATCACGAACTGCTTGCCTGCAAAGAGATTCTGATGACCGTTGCGAATCTTTTTCTCGGCGGCTTCGGCGGCGGCGCGCGTGCCATAAGAACCAAATTGCACATACCAACCACCATTTGCGACCTTTTGCGCGGCGGGCTTTGGCGCAGGCTTCGGCTTTGTCGGAGTTTTCACTTCACGCGGTGCGGGTGCCGGAACAGGTTTCGGCGTTACCGTTGCACGCTCCGGATTAAAGGTTACATCCTGTCTATCCTCTATCACACGAACATTTTGATTCTGCTGCGGCGCAACCTCCACCGGTTGTGGTGCGGGCTGAACAACCTGAACCGGTTGCGGTGCAACCTGGACGGGCTGTGGCACAGGCCGCATATCTTGAACCGGCATTTGCTGCACAGGCATATTTTGCACTTGTACCGGTTGTGGCACTGGCATTGGACGCGGCGCGGGCATAATCATTTCCGGTTCGCGTTCTTCGACCATAACGGGCGCGCCCAGGTCAACCTCTATCGAAGATGAAGAATTATTACTAACCACACGCACAATAATAACGACCGCGAGCACGATAATCGCGACACCAATCGCCAACAGCAACCACGGTCTGTGTGGCCGCGGCGTTACGAAAGGCACCGCATCGGGCAAGCCCTCGTCTACCGTATCATCGGCATCGTCTAAATCTAAAAGTTCTAATTCTTTGTCATCACTCATGATATTTTTCTCCCTTTGATACAGGATATTATATCATAAAAAAACAATATCACAAAAATTATTTTGCATAGGTGCTAACGCACAAAAATTCCAAAGAATCGTCACACCGCTGAAGAGCGGTGTCCAGGCATCGCGATAGCGATGACCTGCTCCGCAGGATTCCGAAACAAGTTCGGAATGACAATTTATTTAATGTCTGCGACGCAAGTTTTTGCATTCGCAAAAACTAGACCCCGCGCTACCGCGGGGTGACGGCTTTCTGGAATAATAACACCGCCCAATTTTAATTACACACCAACAAATTATTTTGCGGGACGCGCACCAAAGTTCGGTGGCACAATCAGTTTATGATTTTGTTCGACAATCGGTTCGGTTTCGCAAGAACGTGAACACGCACCCAACACAACCGGCAATAACATTACCATCGCAAGAATTATTTTTTTCATATATTCTCCTTTTCCCTTTTGATTCGGCGACAAATGTCGCCGAATCACTAACCACTTACACTAACCACTATAAAGGCATTTTCACCGCATCGCGCATTTGACCTATGAAATCGGCAAGCGAGATAACATCTTGCTTTTCCACACCCAAACGACGCAATGTCACGGTTTTATCGTTCGCCTCTTTTTCACCAACAACGGCAATAATCGGCGTCTTGGCCAACGACAAATCGCGCACTTTATAGTTAACCTTTTCATCACGCAAATCGGCGCGCGCATAGACATTCGCATCGCGCAAATCGGCAACAACCTGTTCGGCATAATCTTTATACTTTTCCGACACAGGCACGACAACCACCGGTTCCGGCGACAACCACAACGGCAAATTACCACCCGTGGATTCAAGCAACACACCCATAAACCGCTCAATTGACCCAAGCAATGCACGATGCAACATAATTGGACGATGACGTTCGCCGTCTTCGCCAATATAAGACAAATCGAATCGTTCCGGCAAATTCATATCCAATTGCACGGTACCGCATTGCCACACGCGGCCCATTGAATCTTTCAGATAATTATCAATCTTTGGCCCATAGAACGCCGCATCATGTTCTGCGATTTCGTATTCAATACCGTTTGCGTCCAGCGCGTGTTTAAGTGCGCCTTCGGCCTTGTCCCAAACTTCATCAGTCCCGATACGAAATTCAGACAGCGGACGTGTCGCCAATTTCATAGTGATTTTATCAAAACCGAACTTGCCATAAATATCTTTGATAAAGCGCAAGATTTTTACGACCTCGGTTTCCAATTGTTCTTCGGTACAGAAAATATGCGCATCGTCCTGAGTAAATTCGCGCACACGCATCAACCCCGCAAGACCGCCTGCGGCCTCGTACCGGCAAACCTTGCCGAACTCTGCCAAATAAAGCGGCAAATCTTTATACGATTTGATACCTTGACCGAACACCAACATTCCGCCCGGACAAGACATCGGCTTTACACAGAAAGTTTTTCCATCTTGTGTAGTCCCCGAATAATTATGCGCACCATACTTTGCCCAATGCCCAGACCGTTCCCAAAGGCACCTATCCATAATCGACGGTGTTGATATTTCCAAGTACCCCGCCCTTTCCTGGCGCGCACGCAGATACTCAATCATACGGCGATAAATTTTGAACCCCTTGTCATGCCAGAACACCGCGCCCGGCGCATATTCCGGTTCAAAGTGGAACAAATCCATTTCTTTGCCCAATTTCCGGTTGTCACGCGCCGCGGCTTCTTCCTGCATTTTAAGGAACGCATCAAGCGCCTCCTTCGATTCAAACGCATCAACATAGATACGTTGCAACATTTTGTTTTTCGAATCGCCCTTCCAGTACGCACCGGCAACACTGCGAATCTTAAAACCATCACGCGGCAAATCTTTGGAACTTTCCACATGCGGCCCGCGACAAAGGTCGGTAAAATCGCGGAAAGTATAAATCGACAACTTTTCGCCCGCCGCATCATATTCGTTCAACCATTCCATTTTATACGGCTGAGACGCGAAGATTTTTTTCGCTTCGTCCAAGTCGACAATTTTCTGTTCAAAACGACCATTTGATTTAATCAGTTCGCGCATTTCTTTTTCGATTTTTTCAAAATCTTCTTCGGAAAAGCGATAATCAGTATCAAAGTCGTAATAGAACCCGTTTTCAATTGCCGGACCACCCGCGAACTTTACATCCGGGTGCAGTTTTTGCACAGCCGCCGCCATCACGTGCGCCAGCGAGTGCCGAATCAATTCAATTGGATATGACATAATAAAATCCTCTATGTTTTTTTATTTTATGTTAGATTTTCAAACTGTTTGATTATATTAGTGCGCCATAAAAAACGCAAATAGAAATTACCGTACCCCCGCGGGGGTCGTTGTAGTCGTGGTTGTTGTAAAGATAAACCAAATACGCTTCATAACAGACACATTATATCCCCACCGAATCGAAAAGTCAATAAATTCCACCGATACGGCACTAAATCAAGAATACCGCCCGCGACCGCGGGCAGTATAACTTAGTCCAAAAGGTTTATAGTTGTATTTGTTTCGACTGGGTCAGCCCAATCTTCACAATAATTCTTTTCGACCTTGGCGCAATCTTGTGTCACAACGGTTTTGGTACATTCACCCGTTTCCCAATTAAATATAGTATCTGCGGTCATTTTATAATTCCATTGTTCTACTTGAACTTTATCAACAGGTGTGACATTTGCCGCCAACCCAGCGGCAGTACCCGCTGCGCCAACAGCGACCGTAGCAGCAACAACGGTTGCAGTACCTGCAGCACCCAATGTGGCACCAGCTGTTCCGCCTAATATTGCAGCGATAGCAGCGGCACCACCAGCAGCTGCAGCACCAAACGTAAATATAGATGCTACTACTGCGACAGCCGCAATAAGGCCGACAGCAATCCATTTTCCTGTATTACTTGCTTTTGGTGCTTGGGTTGCCGGTATCGTGCTACTTTCTTTCCATTTTTCACACTGATTGTAAGCTGTTGTTTTTGCTGCTTCTTCATCAATACGTTGCGCGGCCTTGACTTGGTCTTTCATCATACGTTGAATTTCTTCATCGTATTTCACCATATAATTATTGCGAGCATTTTTTAATGCGGATGCGGCGATTGTTTGACGCATTTGACTTGTTAAATTTGGAAAACGTGGATTACTTGTGGAATCTGTTCCCAAAATTTCTTTGTAACCTTGAAATTCACGTCCGGTCATACAGTATTGAACCTTTTGATCAGATTCAATTGCATTAATAGCCGTGGCTACGGCATTTGTTAACGCCTTGATTTCCGTTCCAAATACGCGGTCATGCACAACCTGTCTTTCATCTTCATTTAATTCAAATCCTGCGGTTCTGAGTGCCGTCAAATATTCGTCCTCTGTGGTAAATTGGTTTGTTTCATTATCATAAGATATTTCGCCCCAATATACCAATCCGGATAATCGCCCGGCCCAACCTTTACCGTCTGGTTGGTTTGTTAAATCTTGTTGCGAAATACCGTCCAATGAACCGTAACACACGCCATCAAATTTCGGCATAGGTAATTTACTGCCGTCTTGACTGGTTGTCGTTTCAAAGTCATCGTAATGACATACTTCATACTTAAAACTTCTTGTCCCGGCGCCATTGTCCACAACCAAGTCATCGCAATTTTCCGTACTACCACAGACCTTTATCATTGCGGCATTGGCGGCCTTTTGACATGCCGAAAGCATGTTGTTGTCGATATTTAGGAATATTCCGGTGGCGATTTCTTTAAGATTATCGTAAACATCCTGCCGATTGTATACATAATTACCATTATCCGCCTTTGCCCCACCCTTATTCAAATTTGGGTCATACTGACATCCAACCAATTTATCCGCCGGGCACATTTCGACGATTGTATCGGTGTCCAATCCGATACATTGCGTATAATCTTCGCCGCAACGGTCTTCGGATTGCAAGCATGCTTTGAATTCGTTGGTGCATGAATCAACGCGCATGGATTTCAACCGCGCCTTGACATATTCCATAATACCCGGAATAGAATTTTCACATGGCGTAACCTGGACCTTGCACAAACTGCTTACCATATCCGGGTTGGTTAGGCACATATCGTACGAACCCTCGGGGTCATTCGGGTCCATTGTATCATGGCATGCCTTTTGGAAACAGTTTGAAATATTTGAAATACACGATGTGCGCATATCTGATTCCGCCATCAATTCCGCGGCTTTGACCTGTGGGGCGGCTTCACGTATAAACGCATCCCATACCTGGTCACGAACGTTGACGCATTCTTGAGTGACGGTCATACAAAGCGCTTTTTTTGCCTCTAAGATATCATATGTCGATTGCGCAATAGTTATGGTAGACGAATTCCCTTTAATTTTCTTCTGTTTTAAACTGTCAAATTGGACACCGGTTGCAACCTCTTGAATTGAACCAACACACCCGGAAAAATCATCACCACAACCACCGGTCGTTTGCATGCACTGTTTGAATTGAACCGTACATTGTCCAAGGTCATATTTATTCGCATTGCGATATTGTTCCAATGCCGCTTCGCGCATCGCACTTTGTGCCGCGGCAAGTTTTTGCGCGCTTTGTGTGCGGGCTTGACGCAGGCTGTTTTCATACGCGGTGCAATCAGAACGCACGCGCTGTTTA
>JAGCDW010000043.1 GCA_017650945.1 Alphaproteobacteria bacterium
ATTTGCACTGTCCACATTGATATAGTCCGGTGTATTGCGTTCGCCAGATTCTAACGCCAACACAACCAATGGCATTTGTTTTGCCTTGTCACTGACCGTGATAACATCGCCCGGTTTAACCTGGTACGATGCGATTTTCACACGTTTGTCGTTGACATAGATATGACCGTGGCTTACCAATTGACGCGCAGAAAACACGGTTGGCGCAAGTTTTGCACGATACACAACCGCATCCAAACGGCGTTCAAGCAAACCGATAAGGTTATCCGGCGTATCGCCACGCATATTGTTTGCCTCTAAGTAATATGCACGGAATTTCTTTTCCCCGATGTTGCCATAGTAACCTTTTAGCGTTTGTTTCGCACGCATTTGCTTTGCATAGTCGGTCATATTACCGCCGCGCGATGTAGGTCCATGCTGGCCCGGTTTGTATTTACGTTTGTTAAATGGGGATTTTGCCTGGCCCCACAGGTTGACGCCCAAACTGCGTCCGATTTTAAGTTTACGAGTACTGCGTTTTGCACCACTTCTTGCCATAATTTAATCCTTTTGGTTTTTTAATTTGGCCGAACATTTGACAGAAACCTTATCACGCCGGGACCAAAACGCACCGATGCTTAATCAGTTCTGATTCTATTCAGCAGGCTGCATAATAAACTATTTTTTTTGAAAAAGCAAGTGTTTTAGTGGGAAATGTTGGTGATTATAATAGTGGTATTAAAATAATAATGCGGGCGCATTTCGCGCCCGCACTAACACTAATTACTTCTTTTCCGAAAAGTCCGCATCACGCGCACCACCGGACTTATTATCGTCCGATGCGCCGGCACCAGCGGCATTTTGCGCTTCTTGTTGCGCCTTGTACACTGCTTCGCCAAGTTTCATGGCTTTTTCGGTTAACGCCTCGGTCTTTTGTTTGAGGCTTTCCGCCGTTGCATCAGATTTTGCCAATTCATCCGCCAATTCTTTCTTGGCCGATTCAATGGCACCCCTATCATCCGCGCCGATTTTATCGCCATGTTCTTTTAAGGACTTTTCAATCGCATTGATTGCGGCTTCAGCATTATTTTTCGCCTCGGCCAGTTCGCGTTTTTTCTTGTCCGCTTCGGCATTAGCGGCCGCTTCATCAACCATGCGTTTGATTTCATCTTCGGAAAGTCCGCCATCGGACTTAATCGAAATCGCCTGTTCCTTGCCAGTGCCTTTATCTTTGGCCGACACATGAACAATACCGTTCGCATCGATGTCAAAGGACACTTCAATTTGTGGCATGCCGCGCGGTGCAGGTGCAATACCTTCCAAATTAAATTGACCAAGCAATTTGTTATCCGCCGCCATATCGCGTTCGCCTTGGAATACGCGAATTGTTACAGCCGATTGGTTATCTTCGGCAGTACTAAACACTTGCGATTTCTTGGTCGGAATTGTTGTGTTGCGGTCAATAAGACGCGTGAACACGCCACCCAACGTTTCAATTCCAAGCGACAAAGGTGTAACATCCAACAACAAGACATCTTTTACATCGCCCTTTAACACACCGCCTTGGATTGCGGCACCCATCGCGACAACTTCGTCCGGATTCACGCCTTTGTGCGGTTCGCGACCAAAGAATTCTTTGACTGTTTCAACAACCTTTGGCATACGGGTTTGACCACCAACCAAGATAACTTCATTTATTTGCGATTTTTCAATACCCGCATCAGCCAGCGCCTTTTTACAAGGTTCAATTGTTTTTTGAATCAAATCATCAACCAATGATTCCAACTTTGCCCGCGTAAGCGTTATATTAAAATGCTTTGGCCCAGATGCGTCCGCCGTCAAGAACGGCAAATTGATATCCGTTGACATCTTGGACGAAAGTTCGATTTTTGCCTTTTCTGCCGCCTCTTTTAACCTTTGCAGCGCCAATTTATCGTTTGACAGGTCGATGCCTGTTTGCGCCTTGAATTCATCAATAAGATATTTCAAAACACGCGCATCAAAGTCCGACCCACCAAGCGCCGTATCGCCATTTGTAGATTTCACTTCGAACACGCCGTCAACGATTTCCAAAACAGAAACGTCGAATGTTCCACCCCCAAGGTCATAAACGACGATTGTTCCATCTTTATCCTTGTCTAAACCATATGCCAATGCCGCAGCGGTTGGTTCATTCACAATACGCAAAACATTAAGCCCTGCAATACGGCCCGCATCCTTGGTTGCCTGGCGTTGAGAATCATTGAAATATGCCGGAACGGTAATAACCGCATCGGTTACCGTTTCGCCAAGGTAATTTTCCGCATCTTTTTTAAGTTTCGCAAGTATCATCGCAGAAATTTGTGATGGCGCATATTTTTTACCTTCTATTTCAACCCACGCATCGCCATTGTCGCCGGCAACAATTTTATATGGTACACGTTTCATAATTTCACGCACCGCCGGACTGTCAAAGCGCAATCCCATAAGACGTTTTATTTCATAAATTGTGTTTTCAGGATTGGTTACAGCCTGGTTCTTGGCGGTAATGCCAACAAGTTGTTCGCCGTTTGATGTAATTGCAACAACCGATGGCGTTGTACGACCGCCTTCGGAATTTTCAATAATTTTCGGGTCAGATCCGTCCATAAATGCCATGGCCGAATTTGTGGTTCCTAAATCGATACCTAATACTTTTCCCATTTTTTACTCCTATATTTATCTTTGTATGCCACAAATATAGTTACATCAAAAACCATTTCAAGGCCATAGGAATAAAATTTAGTGTTAGTGGGGGGTATTATTTCTTGCTTTTGAATTGAATGTCACGCAATTTTTTATATTCGCCACCGAGTTTAACTAACTCCTCATCAGTTCCCTGTTCAATAATTTCGCCATTTTTAATAACACATATAATATCAGCATCTAAAATCGTAGAAAGCCGGTGTGCAATCACAAATGTCGTGCGACCATGCATTAAATCACGCAGTGCAGATTGAATCAGTTTTTCGCTTTCAGTATCAAGCGCGGATGTCGCCTCGTCCAGCAACAGTATTGGGGCATCCTTTAATATTGCGCGTGCAATAGCAATACGTTGTTTTTGCCCACCCGATAGCAATGCGCCACCTTCACCAACACATGTTTCATATCCATGCGGAAATGCAGTGATAAAATCGTGTGCATTGGCCGCCCGCGCCGCCGCCACAACCGCATCATGTGATGCATTAGGTGCGCCATATTTAATGTTCGCTTCAATGCTATCATTAAACAGAAACACATCCTGTGATACCTCTGATATATTTTTACGCAACGAATTTAATGTATATTTTTTTATATCCGTACCATTTATTGCGATTATCCCATCGTTCGGATCATAAAAACGTTCTATTAAATTGAACATTGTCGTTTTTCCGCCGCCACTGGGGCCAACAAGCGCGCAAACCTTGCCCGCCGGCACACGCAGGTTGATGTCGCGCAACACTGGTTCTTCGGGAATATATGAAAACTTTACATTTTTAAATTCAATTGATGGTCGCACAGCATGTAATACCATAGCCCCGCGCGCATCACGAATTGTCGGCTTTGTATCCAAGAAATTAAACAAAATTTCCGCAGCAAGCAGACCATGCTGTATAGTATCTCCCTTGCCAGTTATGGACTTTGCCGGTTTATACGCCGCAGTAAGCGCCAACAAGAACGCCGTAAAGTCCCCCGTTGTGATTGCACCACTGACTATAAAATGGCCACCCAAAATCATCGCCAAACATAGGCCGATTGAAATCATAACCTCAAGCAATGGTGATTGCAGACCGTTTGCCTGGGCACTTTTATATGAATTCACCATAGAATCATTCAGAACCCTTGTAAAACGTTTTGATTCCGCTTCTTCGGTGGCAAACGCCTGAATAGTTTTGATTCCGCGCAATGTTTGATTCAAATGTTGCGATACATCGTTCGCAATACCAAACGATTGCCGCGATAACTTACGACGACGACGCATAATCGCGACCATCGGCAAGATTATCGCCGGCACCAAGAATAACAACACCACACACATTTGTGGAGCATAGTAAATCATAAGTCCAACCGTGATGATAAGTGTTGCGACTTCTTGTACAACCTTGACAACTGTGCCGGTTACCAAATTCAGAACAGCGCCTGCCTGGACCCAGAAATAGTTAAGATGTTTTCCGATGCCTTCGCCAAAAAATCCGGCAATATCCATGCGAATCATGTGATTATAAATGCGTTTCTGTAACATCGCACTGGCGTTCAAGCCCGCCTTGGACATAAGCAGTGTTTGCGCATAACGAAACGCGCCCTTGGCCGCAAAGGCCGCGATAATAAGTAACCCAACAATGTAGGTTGAATCCATATTTTTTTCGATAAATGCCTGATCTACGACACGTTGTACCAAAGTAATTGTGTAGCCTTCGGCCCCAGCGGCACAAATCGTTGCAATTATACCAGCAACAATCCACTTTAATTGCGGCATACCGATTTCACGCCAAATCCGCACATAAAGCGACCATTTAATGCGACCGTTTTTAGGGTCGCCGTTAATAAATTTTTTAATAGAATTTATAATTTTTTTCATAGCAATATGATTATAGATACTTATCCAGGCGCTGTAAAGACTTTTATTTTTATGAATTTTACGGTTGATAACTTATTTATTTGCGTTTTTGAAAAAATATTGTATCATATGGGGGCAAATCCGGATGGTTGGCAGAGCGGTTGAATGCATCCGACTTGAAATCGGACAAGGTATGAAATAAGACCTTCGGGGGTTCAAATCCCTCACCATCCGCCATAAAAATCAAATGCCCTTTTGGGCATTTTATTTTTATCGTGATTGGCATCGGGTTGGACCCAGCAACGAAGTTGCCTGGGTTCACACGATAGTTGGTGAAAACAAGTGCAAAGCACGCAGTTTGAACCTTACGTGTGGTGAGCGAAGGCGAACAAATCCCAAACCATCCGCCATAAAAATCAAATGCCCTTTTGGGCATTTTATTTTTATCGTGATTGGC
>JAGCDW010000044.1 GCA_017650945.1 Alphaproteobacteria bacterium
AATTCGCGCAACCGATGCGGGGATTTTGGTTCTTGATAACTTAATCGAAAGGTTGGTGAAATAAAATGCGACATACAGTATTAAACATCTTTGGAATTATTGCCGTCGTGTTGGCGATAATGTTTGCAATAGAAATTAAAGGGGGTAAAAAAATGGATATAGGCGTAAATGTGGATAATTTGGATTTTTCAATAAATCCAGCCAATGATTTTTTTGACTTTGTAACACTGCGTTGGCGGCGTGCGAATCCGATTCCTGATGATTATGTGCGATATGGCGTGTTTGAGGTTTTACAAGAAACTAACCTGCATCGCGTTCGTGAAATTGCCGAAAATGATGATGGAAAAATTGGTTTGCTTTATGGTGTTGCAATGAACGCAGATAAATTAAATGCCGATAAAACAAATCCTGTTAAACCATATTTTGAAAAAATCGACAATATAAAGTCAAAATCTGATTTGCCAAAATATCTTGGTGAAAGTCATGCGTATTTTGATGGGTTCTGGGGCGATACTGTTGGAATTGATGCGGGCGACAGTGAACATTTTATTTATGGCCTGAACCAATCTGGAATTGGATTGCCACGCGATTATTATTTTGATGATGATGCACGCACAGTCGAAATTCGCAAGAAATACATCGAATTTATTGCAAAGCAATTAAAGAACTTTGGTGTCAATGCGGACGCGAAAAAAATATATGAATTCGAAGAACGCATGGCAAAATCTTTTTATTCAAAGGAAAAATTGCGTGACCCACATGCGAACTATCATAAAATATCGCGCGATGATTTTATGCGCGAATATGATGGGTTCGATTGGGAAACATACTTTGATGCACGTGGCGCGAACGCCGCAGAATTTATAGATGTTGGCCAACCGGAGGCGATAAAGGAATCAATAAAAATTATAAATGATACTGATATTGATTTAATCAAGAATTACTTGAAATACCATGTTATTTTGGCGGCCGATTCGCTGTTAGATGATGATACTTATGAAATATCGTTTGACTTCTTCAATCGTGAAATGTCGGGACAACGCGAACAAAAGCCCCGCTGGAAGCGCGCAATCGGTATGTTGAACGGTGCGATAGGTGAAGAAATCGGACGACTTTATGTTGAAAAATATTTCCCAGCCGCCGCGAAAATGCGTATGCAAGAATTGGTGGAAAATTTGCGCCGTGCATATCGCGCGCGTATTCAGAAACTTGATTGGATGTCAGATGAAACACGCGCAAACGCGCTGCGCAAACTTGACGCATTTCGCGCAAAGATTGGATATCCAGACAAATGGCGCGATTATTCAAAACTGAATTTAGATAAAAATGAAAGTTTGTTCGAAAATATGATGCGCGTCGCAAAATTTGAAGATGATTTTTGGTTGGCGAAAATTGGTGCGGAAAAAGACCAGACGCTTTGGTATATGAACGCGCACGAAATCAATGCGTATTACGACCCGACCACTAACGAGATTTGCTTTCCTGCGGGAATCTTGCAACCGCCGTTCTTTGACATGAGTGCGGACGATGCATTTAACTATGGTGCGATTGGTGCGATAATTGGCCATGAAATGACACATGGTTTTGATGATTCAGGTCGGCACTTTGATGAAAAAGGCAATATGCGCGATTGGTGGACAGATGCGGATTCGGACGCATTTACCGCACGCGCGAATGTTATGCGAAAGTATTTCGATAATATCTTGGTTGCGCCTGACACGCATGCAAACGGAGAATTTACGTTGGGTGAAAATTTGGCGGACTATGGCGGTGTAACAATTGCATATACGGCGTATAAAAACTTTGGTAAAAAATCGGAAACAGTTGGCAACCTAACACCGGACATGCGGTTCTTTATCGCATACGCGGGCGCGTGGACGGGCAATATTCGCCCTGAACAAGTTTTGGTTCAAACAAAAACGAACGAACATTCGCTGCATCGCTGGCGCGTGAATGGGATTTTGCCGCATATTGATGCGTGGTATGATGTGTTTAGTGTAAAACCCGGCGACAAACTTTACCTAAGTCCTGAAAAGCGCACGCATTTGTGGTAAAAATTTTTAGTGATGTAAAAACAGATGCGCGACAATTCCGCCAATTGTTAAAATCGTGATGCAGATTAGGATTATCATCTGCACGCGATGATGGTGCGTTGCATCACAGTGATGGCAATCGCATTTGCGATTTGAAAAATACATAATCCACGACAGCAACAGCATTAAACCAGAAAAAATGAACAGCCATTTTTCCGCACTTTCTGGAATAAAATCGTGTTCCAATGCGCCCGGCGCGACCAAGCCAATCAGACCCAAAACCACCGGCAGCACACAGCAAAACAAGTGTGGTAAAATTCCGGCGATAATTCCAATTTTTACAGCGCGATTTTTCATGTTAAATCCATCTTACTTGGTATCCCCAGCCGGAATCGAACCGACATCTAATTCTTAGGAGGAACTTGTTCTATCCGATTGAACTATGGGGACACGAGATTATATTTTAACCTTTGATTTTGATATTGCAAGTTATATTAAAATCTGTATAATATTTGAACGCTGATTTGGAAGGTTTAAAATGGGAAACAGACTTATCGGATATGGTTCTTATTTGCCGGCGCGCGTTGTAACGAACGCGGACTTTGAACGCGTGATGGACACGACGGACGAATGGATTGTTGAACGCACCGGGATTCGTGCGCGGCATTTTGCCGCACCAAATGAAACTGTTGTTGATATGGCAACAAATGCCGCGCGCGCGGCGTTACAAAACGCAAATGTTTCAATTGATGATATCGATATGATAATTGTCGCAACAACCACACCGGAACTTGATTTTCCGTCCGTTGCGGTCCAGGTTGCAGGCCGACTTGGCGCGACAAACAATATGCCGACATTTGATGTGCGCGGCGCATGCACTGGATATATATACGCCCTGCACTGCGCACGCGGATTTTTTACCGCCGGCATGCACGAACGGATTATGATTATCGGCGCGGAAAAAATGTCGCGGTTCGTTGATATGAATGACCGGTCAACGGCGGTTCTGTTTGGCGATGGCGCGGGTGCGTTGATATTTGAACGATCTACATCAAGTTATTCTGGGATAATCGATACGGTCGTTATGTCGGATGGAAAAAAGTTCGATATGCTGCACGGGTCGGATGACCATAAAATTATTATGAACGGACCGGAAACATATAAAATGGCGGTGTCGCTTATGCCGGACGCGGCCCGGTATATTATGGAACACGCCGGTATTACCCAAGATGACATCGATTGGATTGTCCCGCATCAGGCAAACATCCGGATTATCGAATCCTGTGCGGCGCGTTTGGGCTTTCCGATTGAAAAGATTTTAATAACGGTGGACAAGCATGCAAATACCAGTGGCGCATCCGGCGCGCTGGCGTTGGCATACGCGTTCGATAACAACATAATAAAGCACGGGCAACTGGTGCTTTATCCCGCGTTTGGCAGTGGCCTTACGTGGGGTGCAACATTAATAAGGGTGTAAAAAATGGCAACAATAACAAGAAATGATTTGGCAGTACATTTGCGCGATAAATTTGGTTTTACGGCGGCACAATCGGGAAAACTGATTGATTTAATATTCGATGAAATCTGTGAATCATTGATAAATGGCGAAGAGGTAAAGTTCGCCGGATTTGGCACTTTCAAGATTTTGGATAAATCGGCACGCGTTGGTCGCAACCCAAAGACCGGGGAAATAGCGATTGTAACGGCGCGGCGCGTTGTTTCTTTCCGCCCATGCGCAGAGTTCCGCGAAAGGGTGTCAAAAAAGTAATCTAAGTGATAGCTGATTAGAAAATTATTTTTTCCGATGGGAAAACTTACGACAAGTATTGACTTTGGCCTGCGCTAGTTGCACTTGCATGAAACTTTAAAGAAAAGGGCTTTGGATTGCACACAATTTATAAGCGCTTGGCGTAGTTGATTTATCTCGGTTGAATTTAAATTGTATTCATTTACCAACTCTTCAAGGCCACCACTATTAGCTGCTTCATACAGCAAAGATGTTTTTATCGTAAAATTTTGGCCCAAATAATCCCATTTGCCATTTACCGATTTGCAAAAATCGTAATAGATTTCTAAATATTTTGTGCCTTGTAACACAAGACAATCCGCATCACACATCTTGCATATGTATTTGGGGTCTTGTAATAATTGATTATATGTATTATCTGCTTCGGTATGAAGTTGATTCATAAGCGGTGCCACAAATTCATCGCATCTTGTGTAAAATTCTGCGATTCTATTCGTGAAACTAAGACAAGTGCCGTCAGCATCATCATATAATTTCTTTTCATCTCTGCACACGCATCTTTCCCCGTTCCATTTTGCGATGTCGCTGTGCTTTTCACAGTCCGCCTGTCGTTCGGCAAGCGTTTTTGAATCTTTTGTTCTTTCCTGTTGTCGCGCCAGTTCATTTTTTGCGAACGCAATTTGCCCATCCATTTCTTTATTTTTATTCTTTAACGCAATGTTCCCGGCAACGCCAACCGCCGTAAGCCCCAGTGTCGAAATCCCCGCGACTTTAAAACCAGTAACTTTTTTCGTGCACTGTTCCAATGTTGCGAGTTTCTGATTTTTTTCTTCAACTAATTGTCTAATTAGCGTTTCATCACTAACTGCACTTGCTTTACCAATCATGCCAACCAGCGCAATTATGATATACGAAATTTTTCGCATGTGTATATCCTTAGTTTGAAAAACGTTCAACCGAATCCGCAGCCTTGGTTGCGGTATTTACCTGTGTTTTTAATTCATTGTATTCCGCCTTTTTGTCAGACAGAGTGTTCGCCTGTTTTATCGCGAAAACCCCGGTTCCAACAATTCCGATACCACCAATCACTGTGGCGGCAATCCATGCCTTGCGTTGCTTTTCGCAAAGCACGATGTCATTGTCAATCGTTGCGATATCGCTGCGCAGTGTTTCGATAATTTCGACGTTGCTCATACCTTCGGCGTTCGACACATAATCACTAACATTCTTGGATTCAACATGTTTAACTGCGGCAACGGATGCATAACAAACCATTATCGCTAATAAACAAAATAAAACTTTTTTCATGAATTTCCCCCCTTGCTATAAAAACACCGCGTTGGAAACCAAGCGGTCGGGGTGTTCGAAAATCAAATCCGTGATGATTCCCGCGGCTTTTAGATATACACCACAGGCACCCCGACCAATGATCGGGGAAAAGAGAATGACGGCACAAAATATCGGAAATTTTGCGAAATATTACGCGGATTGCGACATAATGTGCCGACGGATTTGGGCTTTCGACAGCCCCGAACTTAGGTTCCCACCCAGTTCAGTTTAAGTGTATCAGAAAAAGTTTTAAGTGTAAAGTGCAGATTCTTAAACAACAAAAAACGGGCGCAACGCGCCCGCACTAAACCCTGTTCCACGAAGCCTTGGCGAAGTGGGATAACCACTAACACTTTAGTGTGGCATTTTCGCCTCTGTCATTTTGACATGTTTACGCGCCTTTGGGTCGTATTTACGACGACTAATTTTGCCAGTGGCGGTTTTATTGTTTTTTGTTACTGTATAGAAATAACCGGTTTCCTTGTTTTCCAGTTTGATAATTTCTTTGCTACCTTTTTTAGATGCCATTTTATTCGCCTTTTATTTACGTTGCGTCAAATCATAGGTTATTTTTTACTGGAAATCAAGTATTTTTTATCATAATATATTCTTCATGGGCCTGTGGCGAAATTGGCAGACGCGCTGGATTTAGGTTCCAGTGGGGCAACCCGTGGGGGTTCAAATCCCCCCCGGCCCACCACGAAAAATTGTTAATGCGCACAATAAAGTGCGCATTTAAAAATTTGTATGTGAGAACAAGTGTGAACGAAGTTCGAACAACTACAAATTTGCGCGCAGGCATTTTATGCCGAGCGAAATTTTTCAGTGCCGCGGCGGAGTTCGCAAAGCGAACGGAGACGGGCGGAGTTCCAGATACTTTAATACACCGGATAGTCGCGCAGTGGCCCATTCGGTCGCGACAAGTCGGATTTAACCCCGCACGCACACAACGTACACAGGCAAAACAAAAGCAATATTATCTTCTTCATAACGCCCGCCATTTTTAACGATTACCTAGAAAACGAATACTTCATCATCAGATGATTCGGATTATATGTGCCGTTCATAATGCCAAGGGTATCTTCGACGATAACAATTTCTTCGTTCGTTGGAATCATGAAAACTTTGATCTTGCTGTCGTCTGCGCTGATTACAGATTCGCCCGCATCCAGTCGCGCCAACGCCCGCGCATTTTTGTCCGCGTCAATCTTGATTCCCAATTCTTCCAACCCCTCACAGAATTTCCCGCGCAGGTAATCGTCGTTTTCGCCCACGCCCGCGGTAAAGACCAACGCATCCACGTGCCCCAGTTCCGCCATAAATGCGCCGATATATTTCTTTACGCTGTGCACTTCCATTTCCAGCGACAACTTGCAATCAGGATTTGTTTCGCGGTTGCTTTCGACATCGCGCCGGTCGGCAAAGCACTTTGTAATTCCGACATGCCCGGAATCTTTGTTCATGTGCTTTGTCATCTGTTCCGGCGACAGTTTCAACTTTTCCATTACATAGAGCAATGCGCCCGCATCAACATCGCCCGGCCGCGTTCCCATCATGAGTCCCGCCGTCGGTGTCATGCCGAGTGTAGTATCCACCGCGCGCCCGCCCTGAATCGCAACGCCCGACGCGCCCGAACCGATGTGCATAGTAATCAAATTGCAATCCGCCGCATTGCGCCCCAACATAACCGCCGCGCGCTTTGACACATACAGGTGGCTTGTTCCGTGAAAGCCGTATCGCCGCACGCCCAATTCGCGATACCACGCGTCCGGCACCGCATAGCGATACGCGTATTCCGGCATAGTTTGCAAAAACGCGGTATCAAAGACGGCAACCTGGGTCGCGTTCGGCAACATTTGGCGCGCGCTTTCGATGCCCATGAGTGACGCCGGAATATGCAACGGCATCAAATCGCGCCAGTTTTGAATTTCGCGCATAACTTCATCAGTAATTTCAACGGACGAAGCATATTTCGAACCGCCCATAACCACGCGGTGTCCAACACCACGAATTTCGTTCATATCGACCGATGCCGCACGCAGCATGCCCATAACAACATTTAACGCATCGTTATGATTTTGCATTGGGGTTTCTTTCTTTTCTTTTTTCCCATCGGGATATTTTTGCGTGATGAAAGAATCCGGTGACCCGATTTTTTCAACATTACCACCAACAATTTGCTTTTTTGAATCGGCATCAAAGATTTGATATTTCAAACTGGATGACCCACAGTTCAGCGCCATAATATACATATTTGTTCCTTTTGGTTAAAATTATTCCGCCGGAAACAATAGCAAACAAATTTGATTGTTTCAATAATAAAAGTTCCCATCCTGTGGAGAGATGTCTCGCTGTAGCGGCAGCGAAAGCGGGCGGGGTGGTCTTTTATGAATTATTCAAGAATGTCCGCAACCTTGGGCGTGGATTCATGCGGCCCGCGTCATTCCGTTATTAAACATTTGATAGTGCAAAGCCTGTTGATTTTTCTTGCTTCCAAAACGACTATAATGACCGCCCAACATACGACCAAGGTGCATATCACGACCGTACTCCAATTTGTTCCAATATTTGATAAGTTCGTCATAACGGTCTTTGTGGTTTTCGTCCCAATGTGCCATTTCATCTTCGTTTGCTTTCAATTCGTCTGTTGCGACTTTTAATTGATTAGTAGCATAATCAAAACCTCGTTGCACTTTCCTAGCATCTTTCCACTTTGTAATTACCGTTTTAAACATTGGATCTGTAACATATGTTACTATGTCAGACACGTTCGCTGTTATCGGCGTGGTTGCAAGTGCAGGCGGTACCACTATACTTGTTGTTGAACCTTCTATGTACCCCTGATAGTTTTCCAAAAACATCTGTGCCGCGCTTGTTTCTGCGGGTGTGCCCATGCCCATATCAATAAAGTCTCGTACCGCCTTTAAATTCGTATTCAAGGATGCATCCGCCAATTTGGCTTCACGATTGGCGGTACTAGTGGTCACTTCCGTTGCGATGGTTGCTCCTGAACCAAATTTGGTAGTAATAATACCAAGTTTCGTTTTGGCTTTTATTTCGCGAGCTGTTGAGTCCGCTATGGCAGTTCCTAATGCGGCTTTCTGATTAGCAACATCTTTTTTCCAAGCATCATGTGCTGCCTTAAGATCGTCATTCTCCTTATTAATTTTACTGCCACTTTTGCGGACGGTGTTTACCGCAATTGTAGCAATCTTTGCAACAACAATTACACCAACACGAAGAGTTTTGGTAAGGGCGTTAGTCACAAATTGTACACCTTCGCTCTTGTTCAAAGACAAATCTTTGTTATTCAAGATGCCCTGGGGATTTTCTTTAAAATGGGCCTCCAGGTTATCCACAATTTTACTTGTCGTGTTCTCATATTTTACAGCCGATAAAATTTCTAAAGCGGTTTCGGCCTCAGCAATTTTACCACTTTTTACAGCGTCCATAGCTATACGTTGAACTACTTGACGTAAAGAAACTCCACTAAATAAACAAGCATTGAATGCGTCTTCGTCTGCTTCTTTTATAATTTTCATTTCCTTCAAAAACCACTCGAAATGTTTGCCTGTTTGAATACCAGTATGTGCCATATCACCTTTTATTTTCTCGGCATTATTCAGTATAGCATCCAAACCATCGGTTGGTTTAATTTTTTCTTTTTTAATGGCTTTGACAATATCTTCGGCGGCACGCGATTGAAACATATAATCACCACCAAGGTTGCGCCACTTTTCTAACCTGTTTTCATAAAACTTGTCCCATTTGTCTTTGATGGTTTGCGGAAAGTTCAAATGTTTTTCCGTTTTTGGGTAAAGGTAATTTTCAGAATCAGTTTTATCATAGTCAACTTCGGATTTTGCATCATCCAATGCACCAGCAAGCCCATAGCTATCATGATTCGCAAAAAGCTCTTTGGCTTTCGATTTTTTGTACAAACGTCTCAATACATTTTCATCATCATCTCTTTTTAAATTTCGTTTAAAACGTTCAACATCTGCTACGGTTGGATCTGGTTGAAGCCCTTTAATTAGGTTGTCTCGAAGACTAATAAAATCATTCAATGCCTGTTGATTTGCAGGTCTTTGTGCCCAGGTCCATGAAGCAGCAGATTCTACTCGTTCAAAGATATCAATCAATTGACTTCTAAATGTACTATCTTTATCGTATTTGCCAGAAGTTATACCATCAGTAATGTCACGAAAAGATGGTTTTTTTTCACCTCCAACATATCGAATGGCGTCCTCAATAGGTTGTTTTAATTTATTAAGCAGCCCACTTGTTACCAGTTTTTTTAACTCAATATCTGTCGGTCCAGACACCTTTATAATGTGGAATACCTCAGTATCACCATAAAAATCTTCGATAAATTTTTTTGCAGTGGCATATTCGGCAGCATTCAGTTTTTTATCTTCCGCCATACCGCTAATAACGTCATTTATTTGCTTATAAAGTTCCGTTATCTGATCATTAGTTAATTCTGTAAGAATATCCGGTAAATCATTATTCACATATTCTTTGCTACCTGGAGCCGTCTCATGCATCAATTGACTGCGCCAATCTTTCATTGAATTGTTCAAATCCGGCAATTTCAAATACTCTTCCCAGCGCGCTAAGACATCCGGCGACATTTCATTAAAATGTAGCTGTTTAAAATATTTGGTCAATACACTCTTAATACTTGCCATCGCCGACTCCTTTGGTTCTGTCTTGCCCCACACTTATATTATTATAGTGCAAATTTGACCAATTTTCAAGAAGGAAAGGCTGTTTCAGGGTTTTATCACACCCCATGATTCCAAAAAAGTTCATAAAGACAATTGATTCGATGTCCGCAATGCAAATGTTCAATTCGTTCATAATGGATTCCGGCTATTATCGCGCCATAACCTCGGCGCAGGCAGATTTTCC
>JAGCDW010000045.1 GCA_017650945.1 Alphaproteobacteria bacterium
CAGTTTTTATCGCAGTGGTAAGCGTTTTAACCAGAACATCTTGGCCAATAAGTGACCCGAAATCCTGGCTGCGGTACTTTCGCGCAAGAACTGTGTAATTGGTATCCATAAAAACTTCCTTTGGGTATCAGCATAGCAAACGTTTATAAAAATTCAAGGATAAGTTGTCAATCCCCTTACTATCGGGCCCCGAAAAAACACCGTCATACCTATAGAAGTTACTAAATTCGATGACAAGAAAGTTATTCCAGAGAATCGTCACACCGCTGAAGAGCGGTGCCCAGGCATCGCGACAGCGATGGCTTGCTCCGCAGGATTCCGAAACAAGTTCGAAATGACAATTTATTTGATGTCTGCGACGCAAGTTTTTGCATTTGCAAAAACTGGATCCCGCGCACCATCACCCACGCAAAACCCTGTTTTGCGCGGGACCCGATATCGCGGGATGACGGTGCTCTGGAAATCGTCGCTTTATTACGATAATCTTGTCATCGAAATTGGTAACATCTACAATCCCGCCGAAAGGCGGTATCTCGTTGAGGTTGTAATGAGCGGAACCGCAAAGTATCTGACGGGTTCCCAGCTTTCGCCGCAACGAAACAAAAAACGGGGCGGCGGGAGAGGAAGCCCGCCAACCCCAAGGACACAATTTTTTTAACAACGTTTTTAACGAATCAACTACTAGTCTGTCTGATCCGCCATAACTGTCCAAGTAAGCTCAAGATGCGCCGCTACATAATCCTCTTGCCCATTGGTTCCTTGCGCATCGACCCACTTACTAACCAATGCGCAATGTGCCGTCGCATTTGCACCATGACATTCGGATGGCATAGTATCCGTTCCCGGTATCACCGGCACATCACTCAACGTCACAATACCATTTGCATCCGTGACCAAGGTCTTGTTAGCACTGTTCGCCACCGAACTCCAATCCTTTTGCACCGCATATGCATTCACAGCCCCCGCGGTCGCAAGTTTATCCTTATATGTGTACGAAGCACTGGCACTCGCATCACTAATTGCCGTGGCATCTTTGGCAACCGTTCCTTGCTTGACACTAATCAAGAATTGAGGTGCCTCACCCACCGCCCTAGACTCTTCTTCAATTTGCAAATATTCCAAATTGACATTGTTAGCATTGGGTTTTGCACGAAACGTCATCCAGGTAGAATCCCCATATTCCGACCCAGACGCAGCCTCAGAATTGTATGATCTGTAACCAACGCCGACACCAACCCCCGCATCGCCGCTAGTCACCGCAAGATCTTCCGCTTCGTCCGTAGTAAGTTTACGTTGGAAACCAGAATCAGGATCTTCGGGATCGCCATTGATATAATCATACACAGCCTTGGCCGTGGTAAGTTTATTGTTAACCGACACATCACTACCAGTTGCCGCCGCGATTTCCGATGCTTCATCAGCAATCTTGGTGCCCGCGATATTGATGTTGTACGAATTTCCGAATCCACCGCCAACCTGTTGACCGATAGTAAGGTATCCTAAGCTCGTAACACTTCCATTTTGCTGTGAATCAGGCTGCGCCACAAAATTTGCCCACGTTGGATTACTAGTGGTTACTTCACCGGTTGATTCATTAATCGTTCCGGTCCATTGACCAACCTGTATGATATTACGAGTATCATGATCAATCGTATTGGTACTAGAATTCCAATGAGGCGCGGCAACCTCTGGCTGGAAAGCGCCATCATCAAGAACACCATCAACATATTCCTTAACAGCATTCACATTCGGCAAGTCGGTTAAATCATCCGCAGTATTCGAATTATTTGCATCGGCCGCCGCTATCTGCGCACCAGATGTAGTAATCTTAGACCCCCTCAACTGAACATAGTGCCCATCTTTATCATTCACAACCTGTGTATAATTACGACCTTGAAGTTTTGTCCACTGCTTTCCACTATCCGCCTGTGGGGCTACACCAGTTTGACTCTCGTTCCAACCAATCCAAACCGCCTCTTCAATCTGAGTACCATCCACAGTCAATGCTTCCGGTTTATGCTCGTACGTCTTTTCCGTGTATGCACGCGAAGTCACGGTAACACCCGGCACCTGATCATTCGGGACCGCTGCACGGGCACTTGACGCGAATACGGCCGCGGCAAATCCCACAAATACTAACCCTCTTATTTTTATTTTCATTTTTTTTCCTTTTTTCGTTTGTTGTTGTTTTTGCATCAATTTTGATTATCACCAAAATCAACGCGTTTTCTGTGGTATTTCAACAGTAATTGTGTCCTGTCTTTTTACCAAAGCTTCCTCTTTTACCGGCATAATACCGCGTTTTACGGTACGATACCGTTATTCTACGACGACACGGAACCACGCCTTTTCGCCAAACTCGTCTATCGCCATAACATAACGCGAATTCTGATCCAGTTTATAATCCCCTGTTTCTGGATCTTCGGCTTGGTTTTTCCATGTATCAACCCAATCCAAAGTATCCGTTATATCTTCGGCCATCTTTTTACGTTCAATTGCCGCATCGTCCGCAACATCTTCGTTCTTTATCTGATCTTTATACGCCAATGCGCCAAGATCCAAATTATCAACCAAACTGTCCACGTCTATCGACCCAGTCGTCACATATCCATTATCACCAACCATCAAAACCTTGCCTTCCTTCCCAGGCTGTGCACGATTCACAAAATCACCACTCGGCGAAATAACACCCGTCTCGGGATTAACAACCAACGCCTTTCCACCATAATCATCTAAATCTTCGGCATCAACGGTGTTATTCAATTTCTTTGCAAGTTTTTCATCTGTTTCTTCTTTGAAATAAACTTCCTTGGTATTGGTAACATAACCTGTTGTGGGATCAATCGACAACACATTACCTTCGGCACCACTTTGGTTTTTATCGACCTTGGTTGAAAGATCCACACCTAACTGATCCGATGTCAAAAACTCACCGGTCGCTTCCACGAAACCGTGCTCGTTCACAACCAATGCCTTGCCTTCGGAACCGCGTTGTTCCCTATCGACCTTGTCACCACTTGCCTCTACAAAACCACTTTCGTTCACAATCAATACTTTGCCTTCGGAACCACGTTGATCCTTGTCAACCTTGTGTGAAAGGTCTATTTCCAACTGGTCCGGGGTTACGATTTCACCCGTCGTTACATATCCATCATTACCGACAATTAACGCTTCGCCCTTTACATCTTTACCTTGGAACTTTTCAACATAGCCCGAAAGGTCAATATCAACACCATCGGTACTAATCGCATGATGCGGCGCACCAATATAACTTCCGACTGACAAACGTGAAGATGAAGCACGATTTAATCCGGCACTGCCCGAACTGACCGCCGTGCCCGTCGATTCAGATTGCGTGGCCGAATCCGCCGCCCCTGAACTTGATGTAGATACCGTTGCACGCGGCCCGATATAACCACCCGTCCGCAAAGAACCCGCACGCGAAGACGGACCGGTTGCGACACTACCCGCACCCCCCGTTGGACCACTGACCATACCACTTGATGCCGGTGTCGGTGCCGAACTCGAAATCGACCCCGTCCCAAGCGACCTAACGGTTGGTGCCGCTAAAACATCCGCCGCGCCAATTGCAAATACCAAAGCCAACAAAGATGTATTTAAACTGAACCGCATCTCTCTCTTCCTTACCTTATAGTATATCACACGTTTTGCCTTTTCCAAAATCTGTTTGTCAAATTTTTTCTTTCGCACAGATTCTGCGACATACGCGCAACATTCCGATTCGAATTTAACGATTTCTTATCAAATAAAAACGAATCGATTTTTTTCCTTTTTTCCCCTTCTTAGAATTCGTACCTCAAACCAACCGAAATTGAATTATCCAATATAAACCCAACCTTGGTTTCCAATGATTTTAATTCAATTCCGGCATAACTGTAGCCTGTTACACCACGTTCCATAGTTGTTCCGTTATACCCAGCAAGACGATAACGCAAATCCAATATCAAAGACTTTGAAAGGTTATACGAATACCCGACCATCGCCGCACCCGCAAACGACGCACCTGTCTTGCGGGAACTGTTTGCGACAAAATTTTCCCATTCCATCTGAATTGTAGGAAATGCCGCACCAAGCCCAGCGCCCAAATAAAGTCCATTCACAAAATCGTAATATACGTTCGCCGTAACATATGGAACCGACAATTTAAATGTTATACCACTATCCGAATCTGAATATTCAGACGTAAAACCAAATTCAAGATCCGCGCGCCAATTTGGGTTAAACCGGTACCCAGCGAATATATTTCCACCGACCACAGGTTTTAAACTGTAGTCATCATGATCCGCATTCGGATTCACCACAGATTCAGGCGGTGTCGCCTTGTACTTGTTTGTCCAACTTAACAAATTCAAAGCCAAACGTCCCCCAACATACCAAGCACTGCGCCAATTATATGAACGAGAATCCGTCGTACGCGTTTCTGTTTGCGTATAGGCCGTTTCACTATAACGCGGATCATCATAGTAAACATCATCCGGAACCGGTGTCATTTCATTATCATAATACCTATCCTGCTGTTGATAATTCGGCTGATAATTTGACCGCCGATACTTTGTCGGCTGCCTAGAATCTGAACGCTGAGTTTCATAATCTGGGCGTTGATAATTCGGGGTCGCCGCACGATAGTTTTGACGACCACCTTGATATACCGGCATCACGCCACCACGCACTTCGTAATCTTCATAATCTTCATCCCTATAATCATCGTCAACATAGCCCGCATCACCATCACGATAAACGCGCCGATTTCCACCTGCATCACGCACCACATAATCTTTTGGCGCACGCACATCAACATCAACCATAGGTGTTCCACCAACATAGCGTGCCGTACCACCACCAGTAGTTACCCGAACAACCGGCACATTTCCGTTTCCATTAGAATTTACTGTATTTGATACAACCTGCGGTGTACTGACCACACGACCACCACTTCCACTGGTTATGCGAATTGTCTGTGTCCGACCACCACACGAAGAACACGACGAACAAGATGTGCAACCCGAACACGACCCACATTCCGCATTTGCACTTTCATAACCCAAAACCGCCAAAATCGCGATAAATCCAGTAAAAAAATGTTTCATTAGATTTTCTCCTAACTATATTCCTAACGCTAAATTATACCATATTTTCCCCCCTTATAAAAGACAAAATTAGTAAATATTTTTATATTGTTTTGTTTTTTTAGAGCCTTGACCCCCCAATTTTTTTTTACTAATATACCCGTCATGGAAGACAATACAATTATCTCTTTTGCCGGTGTCGGCGCACGTTACGAGAATAATCCCGATATATTAACCGATGTTTCTTTTAACATCAGTGCTGGTTCTTTCTATTTTTTATCAGGCGCATCAGGCGCGGGCAAAACAACACTATTGCGATTGATTTATCATTTACACCGTCCATGTCGCGGAACGATAAAAATATTTGGAAACCCGACAAATTCTATGTCGCGCGATGAAATCACAGAAATGCGCCATAAAATGGCGATTGTATTCCAAGAATATTCTTTGTTATCGCACATATCGGTGTTTGACAATGTTGCCCTGCCCCTGCGGGTACGCGGCATGGACGAGGCAAAAATAAAAAAACTTGTAACGAAAACATTGGAATGGGTTGGACTTGCGAAGTATGCGAACGCGAATCCCAAAACGCTTAGTGGCGGTCAACAGCAACGCGTTTCCGTTGCGCGCGCGATTATTGTCCAACCGTCTATAATGCTTGCGGACGAACCAACCGGAAATTTGGACGATGAAAACGCATCTCGTTTGATGGAACTTTTTATTCAGATGAACAAAATGTTCAATACAACTATTATTCTTGCAACGCATAATTCCAAATTGATGGAAACTTACCGGTTTCCGATTATGCATGTTGAAAACCATAAATTAACGTTCAGTGGCCCCACGCATCCGCACATTTCGGCAAAAAAAATTGCACCTGAAATCCACGATGCGGGATATTTTGCGGATTTATCAAAACAATTTAATGACATTGGGAATAAATAGAAATGAAAAAACCGATTGTATTTTCTTTATTTCATGACCAGTCCGTATTTATGACGGCAATCATGGGTATAATGACATTTTTGGCGGTTTTATCACTAGGCTTGGCACTGGCAATCGGCACAGGCATTGTAAATTGGAATCGGCAATGGGATGTTCACGCGACGGTTCAGGTTACAAACAATGAAAAAATAGATACCATCAAAAGGGTCTTTGAAACGAATCAGGATAAAATCGACACTATTCGTCAAATTAGCGATGACGAAATGTCAACCTTGATGAAGCCATGGCTTGGCGGCGGTAACGGTGTTTTAAAGAAATATTTGCCTACAATGTTTGAAATTAAATTTAAATCAAGGGCTGATATGAACACTGTTGGCGATTTGATTGGCAACAGTGCGCGCTTTATTCCGCACCACGATGCATTACGGCCATCTATATCTGCGGGTTGGAAAATGGTAATGATACTAACTTTATTGCTTGGACTTATCATCGTAACAATCGGCACATGTGTTTCATTTATCGCACGCAACACGGCAATTTTACATAAACGCGAACTTGAAATTTTGAACCAGGTTGGCGCAAGCGACTATTTCGTTACTAAACAAATGCAAATGATTGTCGCGAAAATTTGCACCACGGCATGTGGCATCGGATTTATTATTGCCTGTCCAATATTGATTATGATAGTTGGGGTTGCCCGGTCGGCACGTGTTGGTTTGATGGCGATGCTTGAGATATCCGGTGCCGGATGGATTGCGCTTTTACTTGTTCCATTTATAATTGTTTTGTTCGCTATAATGGTAACGAAACGAACAACATTAAAGATATTAAACTGTGAATCATGAAACTGTTGCGCCCGTCTTTTTTATTGCTTGGTATATTCGTTCTTGGCGGAATCATTTTTAAATTGACATCACCAAACGATTGCGATTTCATTTTGAATAACGACAGCATTTTTGTACTGACGGGTGATTTTCGCCGTGTTCCATTTGCGATGAAGCAAATAGAAAAATACCCTGATGCAGATTTATATATAATTGGCGCCGGACTAGAGGCACCATACATCGGCAATGAACGTGCAATAATCGAATCGGAATCAAAATCTACATATCAAAACGCACTCGCAATAAAGGATATTGTAGAAAAATCTGGTCTTGACCGAATCGTTATCATCACGACCGAAGATCATATTCAACGGGCAAGTTTCTTGATAAAATCAGAGTTACCAGACACACAAATCGTATCATGCCCGGTCGTCTTACGTGAAATGAAGCCTGCGCGCCGATTGGAAAGATGGCTGGTGGAATATGTAAAATTTCTTGTAACAATGGTCGGAATAAAGGAAGGGCCCGAATCATCATATAAATAAAAAGGTATAAAATGTTCAGAACTGTTATTTTCAAAATTATACTTAGCATATATTTTATTTTATGGGCACCTGTATTACTGGTTGTTTTGCCGTCCCGCAAAATGACATTGCGCGCAATCACGGCGGATGCACGGGGTGTGTTAAAACTTGCGCGGGCGATATGCGGAATAAAGTATCATATATTTTATCCACCAACCGAAGAAAACGGAATTCCGGTTCAACCGAACGACAACATCCGAACTGATGGCAAGGCAATCATCGCATCAAAACACATGTCGATAATGGAGGTTGCAATCTTGGTAACGAACATTCAAAATCCATTTTTTATTGTAAAGCGCGAATTATTTTGGATACCGATTTACGGATGGTCATTTTGGCGCATGGGATTGCAACCAGTAAACCGCACACGTGGTGCAACAAATATGAAAAAGCTTTCCGCAGCGGTGGCCACACGCATTATGAACGGCCAAACACTTATTATTTTTCCCGAAGGCACCCGCGTAAAACCCGGCCAAAAAATTCCGTTAAAGCGCGGTCTGTTATTTTTGGCGGAACAATTAAAGTTGCCAATCACGCCGGTTGGAATCGACACGGGGCTTTATTGGCCAAAGCGTGGTAAAATGACCCCCGGCACAGCAAAGATTTATTTCGAAGATATTTTACCGTCCACTGCGACACTGGAAGAAATCCATGCTGCAATTAATAAACACAGCGCGTAAAATAAGTTATAATTGTGTCAATCACTAAAATCCCCTTGACCGAAATGGGCGATTCATGATATCATAAGAACTGAATCAGATGGGAATCTGGTTCGGGGCTTTCGAAGGCCTTGGTACTCTCGGTGCAATGCATCGTAATCCGACTTTGTTTTTTACCATTGTTGTGATTTTCATGTCTTGCACCGTCTTGAATTTTCCCCCAACTGTGTGGTTCGGGGTGTCATCGGGTATAAAACAGGCGTAAAAAACCGAAGCCCGGTGGAATCAATAGAGTACTGATTTTCGAACGCCCCGGCCGCTTGGTTTCCCAAGGCGTTTTTTTTGTATGAACAACAACAAACAAAAGGGAGAAAAGGAATGAAAAAAATAAACATATTCAACCGTAATATAGATTTGCCGTCATACCGGCACATGCCGGTATCCCGTGGTATTGTAGAGAATCGTCACACCGCGGAAGCGCGGTGCCTAGGCCAAGCGAAGCGAGGACTTGCTCCGCAGGAGATTTTTCATTGTGAAACAATGAAAAACATAAATGTCTGCGACGCAGGTGCTCACATACGTTCGC
>JAGCDW010000046.1 GCA_017650945.1 Alphaproteobacteria bacterium
AAACGTATCTCTACCATTTCTTATGGTAAAGAACGCCCGTTGGTCAAGGGAACTGGCGAAAAGGTTTGGAAATTTAACCGTAACGCCACAACGACCGTTAAATAAGAAAAAACGCCGCAACGCGGCGTTTTTTTTCTTGCACCGGCGATTGCCGGTGTTTTTTTTACAAAACGTTCAACATTGACACAACCTGAACTTTGTGATACAATTCACGCATAGTTATAAAATCTTAGTAAAAAAGGATGAAAAATGCTAAAAAAACAACTAACCAAAGCCGTAACCAAGGTGCAAACGATGGATGCACTTTTGGATATGCAAAAGAAATTGCAAAAATTAGGTCCTGTACCCAATGGCAAAGATATCTATGATTACGCGATCAAGTTTTTTAATATAATTGTTGAATTTCAAGATAAGTACGCGGTAGATATTGAAACGTTTTCAAAAACCACAGAAGATGCAGAAGCACTTGCCAAACATATAAAGAATTCTGGTCGCGACGAATACGGTTGGGTGCGGGCACAACGCGGTGAATCTGTCACACTACATAACTTGTACCTTGGTAATGTATATGGGATATGGACAAATACTGCGGCCGCTTTTAAAGAAAATAAAGATCCAGATGTTCAAAAAATTATACAAATGCAATTACGTGGGTTTATTCAGAGCCATCGCGAACCAATGATTAAATATATTTCCAATGTTTTGGGCAATAATAAAAAGCCAGATAACTTTATAGTGAAAGCAGCTGTAAAGAGAGCGGCAAGATAACAAAGGAACAGATTTGAAAATACCGGCAGTTTGCCGGTATTTTTTTACCGTCCACTAACACCGACCACTTTTGTCAACCACGCCGGCTTTTTTGATATTTTTATGCGTTTCGGCCGGCAATTTTGTCAACAATTTCATTTAATTGGTTGCGCGTGTCAAAGTTTATTGTTATCACGCCCGCGCCACCGCGCCGTTCGGTAATTTTGACCGTGGTGCCCAGTGCGCGCCCTGCCCTGGCCATCAAATCTTTGACCGTCTTTGCGTCCATTGTTTTATTTGTAAATTTGCGGTTTTTGCCGGAACGCGCCACGTTTTTCATGCGCTTTTCCGTGTCCGCAACTGACAATTTTTGCTCAATAATCTCACGCGCGACCTTTTCTGGGTCTTCGGCAACAGTGATTGCACGCGCGTGCGATGCGGAAAGTGCGCCCTGCTCTACCATTTTCTTGACCGATGCCGGCAAACCGTTCAATCGCACTAGGTTCCGGATATAACTTTCGGATTTTCCAATCAAATGCGACACGTCCGCCATGCTGTATTCGCATTTGTTCATAAGATTCACGTACGCCGCTGCCTCCTCTATCGGATTCAGGTTTTCGCGTTGCACGTTTTCAATTAGTGCGATTTCCATCGCGTTGTTGTCCGCCAAATTCTTTACCAACGCCGGAATTTCGGTCAATCCCGCCATTTTACTTGCGCGATAGCGGCGTTCGCCCGCGACAATTTCATACATATACGGCCGATTTTTCACCGAACGCAACAGAATTGGTTGTAATACACCCTTTTCCCTGATAGATGCCGACAAATCCGCCAAATCTTCGGGGGTAAAGGTCTTGCGCGGCTGGTCCGGGTTCACACCGATTTGCGTCATCGGGATTTGCCGCACGACAACGCGTTCAGTGCCACTTAAAATCGACACTTCGGGCGCGGCGCCCATTTCGTTCTGTAAATCCGTCAAAGTCCGCCCCAGGCCAAATTTTCCCATTTTATTCCCCCTTTTCTATTTTCTGAATAACCTCGGTCGCAAAGCGCAAATACGCCTGGGCACCGTTGGAATTAAAGTCGTAAAATAACGCCGGTTTGCCGTGACTTGGTGCCTCGGCCACGCGGACATTGCGCGGCACAACCGTTTTGAACACCAAATCGCCAAAAGTTTCACGAACATTATCTTCGACATCGCGTGTCATACCGTAACGCCGGTCGTACATAGTAAGCAAAACACCCAAGACATCTAAATTTGGGTTCCATTTTTGCTGAATGCCTTTGATTGTGTTTATAAGGTGCAAAACCCCCTCCAGCGCGAAAAATTCGCATTGCAGCGGTATAATTACATGATTCGCGGTCGTCAGTGCGTTTAATGTTATATAGCCCAAATTTGGTGGGCAATCCAACAAAATATAATCGTAATGTTCCATTATCGGCCGCAACGCATCGCGCAGGCGGTATTCCTTGTTTTCCATATCCAGTAATTCAACCTCGGCCCCGGCAAGTGCCTGGGTCGATGGCAAAATATGCATACCCGGAACCGCGGTCGAAAGTATATTTTCCGCCGCCGCGGACACACCCATAATCACATCGTAAACGCTTTGCGAATGCGAAGAACGCACGAACCCAAGGCCCGTTCCGGCATTACCCTGGGAATCCAAATCTATCAGCAAAACACGCTTTTTTATCGCCGCCAGCGAAGCACCCAAATTTATTGCGGTCGTGGTCTTTCCAACACCACCCTTTTGATTTGCAAATGCGATTATTTCCGTCATTTTCCACACCTTTCCTGTTTTCGTTTGCAAGTATATATGTGAAATTTAACACGGTCAAGAAATAAAAACAAAAATCAAAAAATATAATAAAATCAACAAATTATTTTTTGTTTCATATGAAATTTTACACACAAAATAAAAAATGTAGTAAAATCAAACAAATGTATTTTATTTCACGTGAAATTACCGGCCGAATCGCACAATTATTATAAAACCGTCACCGGTCTTAGATGGTATCAAATCATAATCGAACCGATATTTCTTTTTTGCATCGGCGATTTCGCGTTCGATTTCCCGACCCTTTAGTAAAAAAAGCCGGCAATTTACCCCACGAACATAATCTAAAATCTTAACAAGTGGCGCAAACGCGCGCGCAGTTATAACAAAATTCCCGGCTTTTTTATCATTTTTTATCAAAAAAGCCGGGAAAAAGTTTTCAACACGTCCGTGATAAATTGTTAAATTATCAAGTTCAAGTTTTGTTTTTAATTCATTTAGAAAAGAAACTTTTTTGCCAATCGATTCGATACAGGTTACATTCCAACCCAAAATCGCCAAGACCACACCAGGGAAACCCGCACCCGAACCCAAATCGATTACATTTACACCCGCCGGCAAAACATCCGCCAACTGCGCCGAATCGGCAAAGTGCCGGTTTTCCAAGTCATTTAGCGTACTTGGCGCAACAAGGTTCATACGCGAATTCCAATCGCGTAGATTTTCCGCATAACGTGCAAATTTTTCTTTACTATTCATATTATTATTGTAGCATAATTTTACAAATGGCAAAATTAAAAACGATATTTTTTATTGGTTTATTCGCGGCGGTCGGTATTTTGGCCTATATCGCATCGGTACGCATGGTTTCAACCGGCGATTTGGTGGAATCGGGTGATTTGCAATCGACAAAATACGGTTCTTTCTTGGCCGCACAGCATGCAATTTATACGAACGATTTCGATAGCGCGAATAAATTTGCTGTCGATTTTGAAGGTGTAGAATACGATATCGTCAAAGAAACTCGTACGTTGGTTGAATTTTTGTCCGGTGAAATACCATCAAACATTGAAAAACTGCGCGATGATAAAACGATTATATCACGCATGATATACGATGCTTATCTTGCAAAAAATGACCGATGGGGCGATATGTACAAACGGTTCTATACGAACAAATCCGCCGTATACGCGCCTTTTCGTATTTGGTCTGGTGTTGGGGCAGGGCGCACAGATGAAGTTTTGAAATACATTGAAAAATCTGAATCAAACCCCGCGTGGAAAACATTTATACGTGGTCAAATTTATGCTGAATCTGGCGATTTTGAAAAGGCCGCCGGTCTTTTTGCAAATGTGCCGACCGCATTTATGAATATGAACGACTATCTTTACGTTATGTCGTTTTATCGTGCGCATGGGATGAACGAAAATGCAGAAATGTTGCGTAAGACTTTTTCTGCAACGCCGGGCGGTATGTTTTTGTCGTATTACGAGGATATTCCAGATTGGGAAACAAACTTTGCCGGTGTGAAAAATGAGTTGGCGTTCAATGTGGTTCAAAATGTTTCGCACACGCAGATAATGCTTTATTCCGACCTTTCGGTGTTGATGTTGCGTTTTGCGCAAATAATCGGTCCAGAAACGCAATTCTTTCGTGATATGATAAACTACTACACCGGACAGTTTTTCGCGAACACACGTGGAAATTATGCGCATTATTTTGATTCTATTTCGGTGGCTAGTCCTTTCTATCTGTTCGCAAAAATGCAGACGGTGGATTCTGTGGACGAAATGAAAAAGATTTTAAGTACTCATCAACTGTTTATTCCTGCGCTGAACAAAATCGTTGCAGAATATATCAGGGCAGGGGACAAATCGGCCGCGTTGCGCACAATAAATCAAACGCTTAGTAATGAAAAACTTTCGGATTCTGGGCGTGCGTATTTGTTAAAACGGCGCGCGTTCGTGTATATGATGTTTGGCGATTTAGAGAGTGCGCAGGCCGATATTCACGATGTCGCAAAAATACAAATCGTTGACCCAGAGGTTTTGATGCTTCAGGCACGTATTTGGGCGGCACAGAATCGCGAGATTGAAAATGCTTATGATTATGCGATGACATTGGTAAAGCGCGACCCTATGGATGTTGTTGCATGGGACACGGTCGCAGTGGTGGTTGGTGTGCGCGAAGGAAATAGTGCGGCACTTGAAATACTTGAAAAGATTGGCGGAACGGCGAACAATTGTTCTGCGCTGTTCGAACATTTGGGCGATGCGTATGTTGTCGCTGGAAAAAAAGATTTGGCGCGCGATGCGTACAATCGGGCAATCGAACTATCCGAAGATGGTTTAACAATCGTGCCAAATATAGAGAAAAAAATAAGGAAAATAAAATGAGTCAGGTTGCAAAAGAAGATGTCGTTGGTATTATTGGGGCTGGTGCGTGGGGCAGTGCAATTGCGCAACTTGTGGCGCGTGGCGGTGCAAAAGTTATCTTGTGGTCTTTTGATGGTAAGCACGAACAATTCGGTTTAAAGCCGATGAAAAACATAAGACAAACACAAAATATGCGGGACCTGTATTCAAAATCTTGTAACATTTGGATTGCGGTTACACCGGCGGCGTTTTTTCGCGACACGATGAATAAAGCAAAAGAATTTTATAACGATCAACCAATTATTATATGTACCAAGGGCGCGGAACCCGATACTGGAAAATTTATGACCGATGTATTGCGCGAAACGATTGCACCAAAGAAAAAAAATGTTGGCGTTTTATCGGGGCCACAGTTCGCCGCCGAAGTTGCACATGGTGTTCCAACCGGTTCAACACTTGCAGGCGGCAGGAAAATCCAAGAAGTCGGCGGGCGCATTTTCAAAGAATTGTTTTTAAGTCCGACAAAAGATGTGATAGGCACAGAAATATGCGGTGTTGGTAAAAACGCAGTGTCGGTAATAAGTGGCTATATCAAGGTAAAGGGCAGGGGAGAAAATGAATCTGCGCTTTCTATGACATTGGCCTGGAACGAGGTTGTTCGTTTGGGGTTAAAACTTGGCGCAAAAGAAAAAACATTTCTTGATTTTTGTGGGCTTGGGGATTTATTGCTGACCGCGACATCGACAACCAGTCGCAATTTTTCCGCCGGTGTTGCAATCGCAAAAGGGAAAAAGCCAGTCGGCACGGTCGAAGGCATCTCTGCGCTTAGCGCACTTGTCAAAAAAGCCGGCGAAGCACGGGTTGATGTTCCGTTTTTATCGAACATGTATAAAAAACTTTCAAAATAAATTATTCATATCGCAAACTGTCGATTGGGTTTAGTTTCGCGGCCTTTATCGCCGGGACAACGCCGGACGCAAGGCCAACGACAACCGCAACGGTTATCGAAAGCGCAACCGGCCACAGGCTAAACGGCACATTATAGCCAAGTATAAATCGCCCGATGCCTTGGGATAGGCCAACACCAAGGACAAGGCCTATCATTGACCCGATGAAAGATATCATTATTGATTCCGCCAAAAACTGTATTATTATGTGACGTTCGCGTGCGCCGATGGCTTTGCGTATGCCGATTTCGCGCGTGCGTTCTGCAACAGATACAAGCATCATATTCATAATTCCAATCGCACCAACCAACAATGACACCGCCGCAATCGCAATCAGTAATAATTTCAAATACCCCGTAACTGTTGTCATTGTTTCCATTATTTGTCGCATATCCATAACCATAAAATCGTCTTCATCACCGTCTTTTAGGCGGTGCCGGTCGCGGAGCAGGGCGGATATTTGATCAATCACAACTGAATTATCCGCGTCTTGGTAAAGTTTAAGTGCAATCATACTAACCGAATTCGGAAAGGGGCTGCCTTGTAATCTTTTTTTAAGCGTTGTAATCGGTATCATAATCATATCGTCTTGGGAACCCATCGCAGTATCGCCGCGCTCTTTCGCAACGCCAACAACAACAAAAGGAACATTTTGAATACGGATAACTTCACCAACTGGGTTTTTATCCATTCCAAGTTCGGTTGCCGTCTTTGGGCCAATTACCGCATAGGTTGACGCGTTGCGAACAGCGCTGTCGTCAAAGAACGCCCCGTATTCGATATCTACACTTTGCACGGTCGTATAGTCCGGATACACACCAATCATTGATGTAGCCCAGTTTTTATTTCCATACACAACTTGGACTCCGGATGCCTGAACCGGTGTGATGGCCGCGACATCTGGCAATTTCGCAATTACCGCCGCGTCATCGGTCGTAAGAGTTTGACGGTTTCCACTGCGCACGCCACCTATACGCGCCGCACCCGCACGAATAACTATCGTGTTTGTCCCCAGTGAGGAAAATTGGTCTGTGATTTCGGTTTGCACTGTTTCGCCGACCGCAACCATTATCACAACCGCCAGCACGCCGATTATAATCCCCAGCACCGTTAAAAAAGAACGAATTTTATTGCCACTTATCGAAAGCCAAGATTCTTTTATTATGTCGTTAAATGTCATGTTATTTTCCGTGTGTTTTTCGGTTTAATATCGATTCACTTTTCGGAATCGCACCATCGTAATTTATTCGTCCGTCGTAAATGTGTATAAGACGCTTTGCATATTGTGCAGTATCAAACTCGTGTGTTATCATAATTATTGTTATTCCCAAATCATTGTTCAGTTCTTTGAAAAAACGCAAGATTTCATTACCCATTTTTGAATCAAGTGCGCCCGTTGGTTCGTCCGCAAGAATCAGTTTTGGTTCGCCGGCAAGTGCGCGTGCAATTGCAACGCGTTGCTTCATTCCACCCGAAAGTTGCGTTGGCAAATATGTTTCAAAATTTTCAAGCCCGACACGTTTGAGCATTTCACGCGAACGGCGGATACGCTCGTCCGGAGACATTCCGCGATACATCAGTGGCAACATAACATTGTCCAACACATTGCGCTTTGGCAGCAAATTAAAATTCTGAAAAACAAAGCCGATGTATTCGTTCCGCACCATCGCCAATTCATCGTTTGTCATATTCGTTATATTTTTCCCGTAAAGTTCGTATACGCCGGATGTCGGCGTATCCAGCGCACCGATAATATTCATACATGTTGATTTCCCAGACCCCGACGGCCCCATAATCGCAACAAATTCTCCGGACGAAATATCAAAAGTCACATCAAATAAAACCTGTTGCACGCCGCCAATTTCAAGCGGAAAACTTTTGCAGATTTTATTCATCGAAATTATGTTTTGTGTTTTTTTCATTGTCTTTAAAACGGTCCACGGCGGCGTGCCTGGGTTGCGGCAGAACTTGTTGATTGACCCATGCGCCCAACAATTATCCGGTCGTCGGCCTTTAATTCATCAGACACAACTTGGGTTTCTGTTGGTGTAGAAAGACCCCTGGCGTATTTAATAAAAACCGGCTTTCCATCGCGCAGAACCGCGATGTATTCGTTTGGATTCACATTGTCCGGCGCATCCACGATTATGTTCTTGAAATTCCGCACCAAGAATGCCGCGTTCTGCGTTTTCCAAACATCGGTCGCCGCATCTATCATTATTGTCACAAACGCGGTCATTCCGGGCATAAGGCTTAAATCCGCATTATCTACATCAATCACAACGGTATAGACCACAACGTTCGATGTCGTTGTTGGCGAAAGGCGAACTTGTTTCACAATACCGTTAAAAGTTTTACGCGGATACGCGTCAACGGTAAATGTTACATTTTGACCTTCTTTGATTACACCGATATCGGCCTCGGATACCGCGGTTTCAATTTGCATTTTCGACAAATCTTCCGCGATTTCAAATAAATCAGGCGTTTGAAAAGATGCCGCGACCGTTTGACCCTTGTCCACTTTGCGCGAAATAACTGTGCCATCAACCGGCGAAGTTATTGTCGCATATCCAAGGTTCGTTAACGCGCGTTCGTATTGAGATTCCATACGCTTTACGCTTTGTTGCGCTTGTTCATAATTTGTTTGCGATTGTTCCATTTCTGCGCGCGCGATATATCCAGAATCGTAAAGCGTTTTGTTTCTTTCGTAATCGTTCCGCGCAAGGTTTAATTGTGATTTTGCTGAATCCAGTGCGGCGCGCGCTTCGTCAACGGTCGCCTGTAATACAGATGGGTCGATTTCAAGTAATAACTGGCCTTTGGTAACGTGCGAATTGTAATCTACATAGATGTTCGATATCGTACCGGAAACTTGCGAACCAACACTGACGGTATTCACTGGATTTATTTCACCGGTTGCGGTTACAACATGTTTTATATCGCCACGCGTAACACCAATCGTCACATATTCAACTTTGTCGCCGATACTTGCGATAATCCACCATGTGCCACCAATCAACAGCAAAATTATTACCGTAAGTGACCACCATTTATGTCGCCAAAGCCAACTGAAAAAGCGACGAATAAAAGAATGTTTTATTTCCTGCGCCATTTATTGTTCCTTTTCGATTTCGGATTTTATATCGCCAATGGAAAGCGCAACCGCCGCGCGCTTTACGAATAAATCATATTTCGCCGCGTTATTTTGTTTTTGTGCAGATACCAATTCCGATTGCGCCGTTTGCCAATCAAGCATTGTTGCGCGTCCAACCTTGTACATTCCCGCGGTTACGCGTTCTGATTCAGTTGCAGATTTTAGTAATGTTTCCGTTTGCGATAAAACTGTCTGCGCGGTTTTATAGTTTTGATACGCAGTGAACACATCAAGCATCGCATTATCGTTTGCAGTGCGCAGGTTTTCCGTTGCACCCTCATACGATGCCTGGGCGCTCTTTACGCCGTACATATTTGCAAAGCCCGCGAATATCGGCATAGACGCACGGATACCGATACTGCCACTGGTGTGCGAAGTATCGTTATAAATATAATCACGATTGTTATCATTCCACGAAAGTGTTCCAGTCGCACTGATACTTGGTAAATTTTTCAGGAACATTGAATTGCGGCGGTGCCACGCGGCATCTTTGTTGGCCGCCGCACGCAGCAGGTCAGGGCGCTTTTCGCGCGCAATCGCAATCAATTCATCTATGCCACGGTTTTCACGCACTGAACCGAAATCGCCCGACATATCTGCGATTGTAATCTCGCCGTCCGCAGGAAAAGAAAGTTTCGTAAGAAGTGTTCCCTTGGCGACTTCGCGATTGTTTTTTGCACGTTCTAAATCCAAATCGCGACTGGCCAGTGTTGTTTCCGCCTTTAACACATCGGCGCGCGCAACGACACCGGCCTTGTATTTTTTATTTGCTGTATCCAGTGCCGTTTGTGCAACGGTGCGCAGCGACCGCGCACTTTCAACATCCGCGTCCGCGTTTAGCAATGCGTAATAAGCGCCAATCACGCCGTACACATAGTTTTGCACACGGTCGTCATAATCAAAACCCATCGCGCGCCATGTGGAAGATAACTGATTCAAATCCGCCAACCTTTTGCCAAAGTCAAATATCAAATACGATGCGGAAATAGATGCGCCATATTCCCATGGTTCCCAATCATCGTTGCGATAATTTTTTGTCATATTCGCACTGCCGTTCACCGCAGGCAGATAATTCGCGTATCCGGCGTTTTTGTTATACCGCGCCGATTCCATCGAAAAATACGCCGACATAGTTTCAGGATTGCGACATAGCCCAAGTTCAATAACTGTCTGTAAATCTAAAACTCCGTCCGGTACACTTTTGCGCGACAAACAATCACTGTTCGCGCCATATGCGAATATAGGAATAAAAACAAACAGCAAACAAAGTTTTATAAAATTCATTCTCTCTTGACCTTTGGGCGTTTTTATTATATATTTTTTATGTTGAAAAATAAATTTATTTTGCTAGGATAAAATGGCTATGCATGGCTTGGTGGCAGAGTGGTTATGCAGAGGACTGCAAATCCTTGTATGCCGGTTCGATTCCGACCCAAGCCTCCAGTTTTGAAAGCGACAAACGTCGCTTTTTTTCTTTGTTTTCCGGGATTTTTTTATACTTGCAAAACGGTGCAAAAATTTTTAATCTGACCGGTGGAATCTTTGGAAAAATATGATTAAAAACCTTGCACTAGCAAATTTTCGCAACCATATTTCGTGCCGTTTTTCGACCGGCACGCACAGGAACGTTATCATAACAGGGGAGAACGGAACCGGCAAGACCGCAATTATAGAGGCCGTATCGATGCTTGCCGGCGACCGTGGAATGCGTGGCGCACCAATGACCGATATTGCGCGATTTGACGGCGACGGCGGGTTTTCCGTTATTGCAGAACTTTGTGATGATACAGAAATATGCGTGTACTTTAATCGCGGCGATTCAAACAGGCACGCAAAGGTTGACGGCGATGCGGCAACACTTTCTGATTTAGCGGCGCGAACGCGCATTGTTTGGATTACACCCCGCGAAGATAGAATCTTTATCGATGCCGCGGCCGATAGGCGCGCGTTCTTTGACCGACTTGCCGCAAGTTTTGATTCTGCACATGCCGGACGGGTCGCGCGACACGCAAAACTGCTATCCGAAAGAGCGGGCGCATTAAAGGCCGGCGCAAACGAAAAATGGATTGATGCGTTGGACGCGCAAATCGCCGCAACCGCCGTTGCAATTGCCGCCGCGCGGATTCAATACGCCGGCGAAATAAATTTCTTTTTAACCGATGCCGCCGTTTCGGTTGATGGGCTGGTTGAATCTATGATTATGGAATCTGGCGCAG
>JAGCDW010000047.1 GCA_017650945.1 Alphaproteobacteria bacterium
ATGGCGCCGATGGTCAGTGGCCAAAAGAATTTTTTTACTATCGCGTTCGCGCGTTCTTGGAATCGCCAGAGCAGATAACCGACAATTGCAAATCGGCCCGTGCGCAATATCGCCGACAGCCCCAAGTATATAATTGCCGGGTATCCCATAAACCCCGCGCAGATGGTTAGCAATTTATACGGCACCGGTGTTATCGCCCCAAGGAATATGATGAATACGCCGTGTTCGATGAATAAACTTTGCGCCAGTTCGAATTTTTCCATGCTTGCGAAATTATTGATAAGCCACACACCCACCGAATCGAACAGCCACGTTCCAATACAATACGCAATAATTCCGCCGACGATTGACCCAAGTGATGCGGCCAAAACGACCGGAACGGCGCGTTTTTTATTCGCAATTATGGGTGGGGTCATAAAAACCTCTGGCGGGATAAACAAAAATACCGATTCGCACACGGTCAAAATGAAAACAATCCATGTGTATGCTTTGGTTTCCGCGCGCGACAGCAAGTATTCAGAAAATTTCATAATTTTATCCCCGATGTAAAAAATTTTTCTTGATTATGGTTGAATATCTTATACCGTAGAATACAATGATAGCAATGGATTCGTCAATGCCAAAAAAACATACTGATTCAAACAGAAACGAACGTGTTGCCGCCAAGGTGCAAACCATTGTGGCGGAGATTTTACGCAAAGATTACGCGGATGACCCGATAATTTCCAAGGTGTCACTGGTCGGGGCCGATGGGCGTGGGGGGCTGCAGTTCGTGCGGTTGTTCTTTCATTGTCCGATTGACGATATTGATGCGGCAAAGCGCGCGCTGGACATAGAAACGCGGACGATTCGTTTCAAAATGGGGCAGAGAATTGACCAAAAATACGTGCCACAGATACGATTCACTTATGATGATACGTTAGAGAAGGCGGAACGTATCGAAGAGCTTTTAGAGAGAGTAAGCGAAGAAAAATGAAGCAAGAAAATATACGAAACTTTTCAATCGTTGCGCATATCGATCATGGAAAATCGACTCTGTCGGACCGGCTTATTGAAATGACGGGCGGGTTGGAATCGCGCGAAATGAAGGCCCAGGTTTTAGATTCTATGGATATTGAGCGCGAACGCGGAATCACGATAAAGGCACAAACGGTGCGGTTGAACTATCGGGCCAAAGATGGTCAGGTTTATCAATTGAATTTGATGGATACGCCGGGGCATGTCGATTTTTCTTATGAAGTATCGCGCTCACTCGCGGCGTGCGAAGGGGCGCTGATTCTGGTTGATGCGACCCAAGGGGTTCAGGCGCAGACACTCGCGAATGCGTATCTTGCGCTGGATAACGATTTGGAAATGTTGCCGGTGTTGAACAAGATTGATTTACCGTCAAGTGATGTTGATGCGGTGCGTGCGCAAATTTCTGATGTGATTGGACTTGATGCGGCGGATGCGATTGCGGTGTCGGGCAAAACCGGCGCGGGCGTGCCGGAACTGTTGGAAGAAATCGTTCATAAATTGCCGGCGCCAAGTGGTGATGAAAACGCGCCAACGCGTGCGCTGCTTGTTGATTCTTGGTATGATTCTTATTTGGGGGTGGTTGTGTTGGTGCGCGTGGTGGACGGTACACTGCGGCGCGGGCAAAAGATAAAGTTTATCGCGACTGGCGCGGAATACACTGTTGAAAAAATCGGATACTTTACGCCAAAGATGGTAAATGTCGATTCGTTGTCCACCGGTGAAATCGGGTTTATTATCACGGGCATGAAGACGATTCACGATTGCAAGGTCGGTGATACGATTGCCGATGCGCATGCCGATGTTGATGTGTTGCCGGGTTTTAAGCCGTCTGTGCCGGTGGTGTTTTCTTCGTTCTTTCCGGTGGAATCGGACGATTATCCGACACTGCGCGAAAGTGCGGAAAAACTGGCGTTGAATGATGCGTCTTTTGTGTTCACAACTGAAAAATCTTCGGCACTGGGGTTTGGGTTGCGGTGCGGTTTCTTGGGGCTGTTGCATATGGAAATAATCAGTGAAAGGTTAAACCGCGAATTTAATCTTTCGTTGATAAATACTGTGCCAAGTGTGCTGTATAAGATTCATATGCGCAATGGTGAAGTAGTTGATTTGGAAAACCCCGCTGATATGCCGGATATTACAAAGATTGAATATATTGAAGAACCCTGGGTGCGTGCGACGATTATGATGCCTGATAAATATATGGGCGGAATTATGCAACTTTGTGCCGACCGGCGCGGGGTCCAAGAAAATATATCCTATGTCGGGAATCGCGCGGTGTTGGTTTATCAATTGCCGTTGGCCGAAATTGTGTTCGATTTCTATGACCGCGTTAAGTCGATTTCTTCGGGGTATGCGTCGTTTGATTATGCGGTGAACGGGTATCAGCAATCTGATTTGGTAAAGGTTTCAATTCTTGTGAATGAAGAAAATGTTGAACCGCTGTCGTTCATGTGTCATCGTTCATCTGCGGAAAAGCGGGGCAGGGTGATTGTCGAAAAATTAAAAGACCTGATTCCGCGACATCAATTCAAAATACCATTGCAAGCGGCAATCGGTGGAAAAATTATTGCGCGTGAAACGATTGCGGCGTATCGCAAGGATGTTACCGCAAAATGCTATGGCGGTGATATCACGCGTAAAAGAAAACTTTTGGAGAAGCAGAAAGAGGGAAAAAAACGTATGCGGACGTTCGGTAATGTCGAAATACCGCAATCCGCATTTATAAATGCACTTAAAGTATAACAATAAGGAAAATAAAATGGCTATGAAAGTAAAAAAACAGATAAAAAGTAAGTGGCGGGCGTTTTGTAAAGCGTGTGGTGATGTGCGTTTGGCGCGCAAAAATGTAAAGACGGAACGTGAAAAAATAACAGTGTGTCGGCAAAGGTTAGATTATGATGCGGAACGTCCGATTGCGTGTTTCGTAAAATATAGTACTGTTGCGTTTCCTTGGTTTTCAGAATCGCATCCGGCTGAAGATACTGAATTTTTATCGGTATGTTCGCATGTCGGCAATGATGGGCTTTGTGATACAGATGGAAATGATAGATGCCAAATGTTGAAAAACAGGACAGATTATGAATGGGCGGTGGAAGATTTGGAATCTGTTTTGGCAACACGTCGGGAATGTTTTTGCGCACTTTTTGGAAAACGAAGATAAAGGTGTAAAGATGTTCGATGATTTGAAACAACTTTTTTTGGTAACGCGTGATATCAAGCGTAAACGCCAAAGGGTTAAGCATTTGCAAGATAAAAACCTTGATGCCAAGGAAACAATAACCGCGGTGCCGGTAAATCGTTGCCCTGATTCCGAAATGGGAACGGTTTCCAGAATGCATTGTGTCTTTTTGTATTTGCAAAAGGGTGTGCCGGACGATAACTGTAAAAAATATTCTACGCGTGAATATTGCAATAATGCCGGTTGTGCGGGATTCGGTGCGCACAAGAAATACATAAGAACAACGAAAAAGTTGCAATGCGCGGAACGTGAATATAGGGAACTGTTAGAGGCGCGGCGGTTTATTGTGCGTGGGTTGCTTGGGCGGACTAAATAAAAAGATAAGGAGCGGAGATGGCGCATCAGTTCTTTTTTAATCCGTATATTTTGGATAACCTGAATGCGCCATCGCGCGGGTTTGATGTGGTTCAGGATATTTCTGAACCGCGGCTACGTTTATATATAACAAGTCGCGGCGTGAAAACGTTCTTTGTGCGAAAGCGGATAAATGGGCGTGACCGGCGCATTATAATCGGAAAATATCCAGATATGGATATAGAAGATGCGCGCAGCGCGGTCGCAAATGCCTTGGACGATGCGTCTAAAAAGGTTTCAATAAAGCGTAAAAAAATTTTGTTTTCTGAATTTGTTCAAATGTATTTGAAAAATCGTGTGCATCGGTCGGTCGGTTCTTATGATAAACTGGTGCGGTCGATAAATATGCATTTGAAACAATTGTTCGATAAAAATATTTCCGATATAACAACTGACGATATTCGTGAAACTATTGGCGCAATAAATGGTGTGGCGATTGCCACGCGTATGCAGGAACTGTTGCAAAGTGTTTTTCGTTACGCGTGTGATACTGGCTATGTGACGGCGAATCCGGTGTTGGGATTGCCGCGGCAAAAACAAAATCGGCGCGCGCGGCCACTCAATAAATACGGTCTTAATCGTTTGGTTGAATCGATAAATAATTATCCAGATGCCACGATGCGGGCGGCGTTTTTAATGCTGATTTATGGGTTCGCAACGAAAAATCAGGTTTTTTCTATGCAGTGGGAAGACCTTGATTTCAACCGCGATATGTGGGGGGAACAGCCGCTGTCTGATAGGGCGGTTGTGTTGCTGCAAGATTTGCCCCAGGACGGGTATTGGGTCTTTCCGGGGCGTGGGCATGGGCATTTGACCGACCCGCGCGTTGCCTGGGCGCGTGTTGTGACGGATGCGGAGATTCCGGATTTGACGATGGACGATGTCTATAAGTTCATCGCGCGGCGCCTTACCTGGGCCGGGGACAAGGAAGATTTGCGCAATAATATGAACGAATTGCTGGACGATTTGTTCGATATTGAATAGGATGCGTTTTGTTATGATTTGTTATAATTCCTTGACAGCGGGGCGCGAAAGTGATAGTTTTATGGCATATGTCGTTTTAGGTGACAAAAGGTTTAACTAAAATAAAGGATGAAAAATGTCAACTTTTGAAA
>JAGCDW010000001.1 GCA_017650945.1 Alphaproteobacteria bacterium
GAATTTCAACTGCACGCCCAAGAAATCAAGGCAAAGTTTCAAGCGGGCCACCCAGGGTACTTTGCGCTGTACGAAAAATTCTTGGCAATATCTTTACGAATAATGAACAAAACAGTAAGCAGGTTAAACATATTACCTTTCGATTATGATTTGGGCGAAAGGAACGCTGCAAAATATCTTGAACCCGTTGAAAAAATATTACGTAACAAGAATATGATTTATGAAAATGACGGTGCCGAAATAATAAATGTTAAACGCGAATCTGATAACAAGCCGATGCCACCATACATGTGGCGCGATTCACGTGGTGCCGACACATACGATTCTACTGATTTAGCCGCCGTTTATTGTCGCAAGAAAACAGATAATCCGGATAAAATCATTTATTTTACAGACCTGCGACAAAGTTTGCATTTCGAACAACTGTTCCGCGTGGCGGATATGTCCGGGATATACCCATACGAAAAATTCGAACATATCGGATACGGGACCGTAAATGGTGCGGACGGCAAACCCTTTAAGACACGCGATGGCAACGCCGCGGGATTGGACGATATTTTGAACATCGCCAATGATGCGGTCCGCGCGCGAATTGCGGAATTTGATAAAAAGTTAGATGATGACACAATTCAAACAATTGCATTGGCGGCGGTCAAATTTAACGACCTGTTACACGATGTAAAGTCCGATTATGTCTTTGACCCAAAACAAATCACTTCGTTTGAAGGGCGCACTGGGCCATACATACTCTATACCGCGGTGCGGTTAAATTCAGTCTTGCGCCGTGCGGAAAATTTTGACACACCGCAAACGGCCACAATGGGTACAGACGAAAGAAATCTGATTATGGAACTGTTGGACTTTGACCGCACGGTGCAATCGGCGTTTGATTCACGCGCAACGGATTTGGTCGCGAACTATGCGTATGATGTGTGCCAGTTGGTAAATACATTCTATCACAATTGCCCAATTTTGCGCGAAGATGTGGACGCGGAAACGCGCAATATGCGCCTTGCGCTAATTAAAATCGCGGTTGATGTATTGGGCAAAACACTGGATTTAATGGGCCTAAAGATTCCGGTGGAAATGTAGGGAAAGTGTAAGTGGGTAGTGTTAGTGGTCAGTAGCATTTGAAATCGGTTTGTAATTGTATGATTATTCCAGAACGCAAAGTTCCCCTCTAGAGAGGGGTGGCGGGTGGAACCCGCCGGGGTGTGGTTCAAATTAACACCAAGCCTGGGCAAGGCCCTGGCGCAGTCTCGGCGTAGTCACGGCAACGCTTTTATCACACGAAGTTTTAACGAAGTGTGATTGCGGTGACGGACAAAGACGGATAACACTAATTTCCCCTTGCCCCCAAAATTAAAATTTGATAGAATAGGGCAAAAGGGACCCCAGAGAGATGAAAAAGTTCATATTTCCAATATTCATGGCACTTTTTTCCGGCGTTGCATTTGGCGAAGAAACCGGACCAGATTTTTCTTATTACAATATTGATGGCAAATCTAAGGATATTGCGGCTTGCAATGTGTCTAAACCGGGAGACTGGTGCGAAAAACTTTCGGACAATTCCACAATACACGGAATTTCATTATGCAGCAATATTGATCCAGGGGAACACAACATTCCCCAAAACCAAAAAAATGTTGCAGCAGCCTATAATCACCCGAACGGAAAATTTTGCTATTGCAAATTACAGCATGGTGATGTCTGGGTTAATTTAGGAGAATTCGGTTCACAAGCAGACTGTAGTGAAGGCTGCGCCCACAGTTGTGGTTATTACTTTACATATGATGACGATGAAGTTGTAGCCAACGGAGAGAATTGGTTTTCAGACCTATTATTCTCTGATTCTGACGATATCGACAACACAAAAACCGCTACGTCAAAGAGTAACAGCACCATCACAAAACAACCACAAACAACTTCAACAGAACCGAATTGTGTTCAACCAGGGAATTTAATGGATATCCCATCCAATCAAACAACTGGAAATGGCCACCATTACATAAAAAGCGACGATTACCTTGATGAATCGCCGCGATACCTAAAATGCGGACAAGATGATACTTATGACATAAAATATTGCCCCCATGATGCAATTGTGGTAGATAGCGAAAGAAAAGTTTATAAATGCACAGCCGGTAATGTATGGAGTATAGTTAATAATATACAACCTTGCACAGAAACCTCGGAAACTCTTATAGAATCAGGCCTTAAGAACAACTACCGCCAAGCCAAAAAAGAAGGTAACAACTTTGTGCTTTTCTACAATCAGACAAAAGGCAAATATCTGTTAAAATATTGCCTATCCCCGATTGGGCCATTCAAACAAATGGAGGCTGACTGTAACAAAAGAGGTGATTTGGATAGCGGAATATGCTACAAGCTAACCACTATCAGCAATAATACCGCTACTAGTCCAACTAAGGCCAGCGACAGCATTGAACTCCAAAATTCAGAACAAACAATACCTACCGACTCATTACAAGAAACTGGCGACTATGAAACGCACGAAGAATTCGATTCTGCTGCGTGGCGCAGGGATACCGAAAATGCATATAAACACGAACGCGACAATGCACAGAGCTGGGCAAACAAGGGCATAACCGCCGGTTCAACACTGCTAACGGGCGAAGGCGCAATGATGGCCGCCCAGGCAATTGCGGAACAAAAGGCCGACCGCGATGCAGAAATCGAAATGGCGGAATGGATTAGCAAAATGGGCTGTGAATACGGCAACGGCCAACCGGTTAACCTTGGCAAGGAAGAAACATTGCCGGGCGGAAATGAACTAACACAATATTACACGGAATACAAACAATTGGCGGATAAACTAAAGGCAACTAAAACTGCGCTGAACCTGCGCCCCGGGATAGAAGCAGAGGTTTTATACGACCGCGCCGAAACGGGTCTTTATCAATACGCCAACGCCGAACGGCAAAGCGGTGGATTTACATCACTTTCGCGCGCACTGATGAACCCCGAAGGCACGGATGCCGAGCAATGGAACGCACAAAAAGCAGAGGTCGCAAAAGATTTAACAACCGGCACATTGCTTACCGCCGGTGGCCTGCTGGTGGGTGCAAGTAATATCTTGGTCAACCGGAATCATAAGAAAGAGTATCAAGAGTTGGAAAAGAAGTTTAAAGAGATAGAAGAAAAACTTTTAATAGAATATCCAGAAGTGTTTTCTATCCGTGAAGATAAACCAGTAATCGAAATAATTGAAGAAGAAACGGAAGAAGTACCAATTCCGGAACAATCAGTGACCCCGAAGCGCATAACTTTTGATAACCTAACGGCTAAATCTGGAGCATTCAAAAGCGGTTACGCGTCTCTGACCGACGAGGGCACTAAGGGAGTTGCAGACGCCATGCAATTAATTAATGACCACCTCAATAATTACGTAATTAGCGCCATAAAAATTACTGCAACTGGTCACTCCGATCCAGAAAAAATAGATTCAAGATATATAGCAAGAATAACAAACAATTATAACCAAGTGGTCAAACAAGAATATTTTTCCGACAAGTTCGACAGAATTGCTGAAAATGAGCAATTATCAACGGCTCGTGCACAAGCGGTTGTGACTGCTTTGCTTGATAAAATAAAAATGAATAATCCATCATTGCCTTGGCCAACTTACTTTGCCACTGGCTTTGACGGAACAGAATGTAAACAACCGAAACAAAAATACGCTGAATGCAGATATGTTGATATAACGATTGAACTTGATGTGATAAAAAAACAAAACTAAAAAACATTTGTATTTTAGATAATCTTGGTTTACCATATTGCTTGTTGTCGGGGCGTAGCTCAGCCTGGTAGAGTACTTGCATGGGGTGCAAGGGGTCGCAGGTTCGATTCCTGTCGCCCCGACCATAAAATTCAAATCGGCTGTGTGCCGATTTTAATTTTATCGTGGGTATAACGGATTGCACATCGCATTGTGCACGTAGGGTGGGGTGCCGCATAAAAAAACCGCCGAAGCGGTTTTCTTTTTATATTATTGCCGATAGCAATATCGCCGTTGCAACAATCCAATCACCTGTCCGCACGCCATGGTGATGATGGTGGTGATGGTGATGCGACACCTGAACCGGCATCGGCATGGGTGGCGGGTTATGATGCGCCGCATGATGGCCACCATGTCTTGGCGCGCCATGCGTATGTGTCACGAACGGGCGTGGCGCATGATGATTTCCGCCGCCGCGATTCGGTGCCGCATTAGCCGATCCGACCGCTAACGCCGCCGCAACCGCCACAGATGTAAGGAATAGGTTTGTTTTTTTCATGTTTATCTCCTTTGGTTCAAAATCATTATATAATATAATGATTATAAAAAGCAACTATTATTTTTTATAAAATATAATAAAAAACAAAAGCCCTATTGCGGCCTGCGCCGCAATGACAAGAAAAATAAAGAATTAGGCACACCGCGCCCACACTAACACTAACCCCTGCCTCGCTGTAGCGATAGCGAAAGCGGGACTAACACTAACACTAAAAAAAATTCATTTTCTGCTTGCACGAATCGGGAAAAAGTTTCTATATTCACATATCAATTTTACAAAGGGAGGAAACCTTATGATTGTTGGTATCGGCATTGATTTGGTCGAATCGGGCCGTTTTCTTGATTGGTCCGCATTCAAAAAGCAACGTATATTTACTAAAAAAGAACTTGAATACGCGGATGCCGACAACGCGAACGCGGAAAAACATCTCGCTAATTTCTGGGCCGCGCGTGAGGCTTGTTTAAAGGCACTAGGGACTGGGTTCGGCGACGATATTGCTTTTTCCGACATATCGGTTGTGCATGACGACAACGGCCATCCTGAAATTATGATTGCCGGTGGTGCACGCAACGCACTAAAAGAAATTGCTGGAATGACGGCGGCGGTTCATTTATCTATATCGGATCAGGATAATTTTTCCATCGCAATGGTTGTAATCGAACAACAATAAAAGTTTGTCTATGTCAAAGCAAAAAAATATCACACATTTCTGTGTGATATTTTTTACCATAAATTCATTAATCAGCGATAAACCTGACAGTCTTAGTAACACTGTATTGCCCACCATCATGAACGCTAAAATCACGGTGTGTTTCCTCCACTGGCCCAGATTCTTCTGCAACGTAATCATAGTTTTCTTGAACATACTGTGGCTCTGACGCGGGAACATATTCAGGTTCTGGGACATACTGCGGCGCTGGCACAACGTAAGATTCCTCAACAAATTCAACATTTGCCGGATTATCATATTCCACAACCGTTTCAACATCTTCACCCATAACCGGCATCGGCACAGAAACGACATTTTCTTCAACAATAACATCCGGCGCAGTTACAGTAGTAACCTGGATAACCGGTTCAACCACAGGTTCAGAAACCTCAACCAATATCGGTTTATCATCACGCGAAACGCCGTATGGTGCCTTGCGTGCGAGTACATCTTCTTCGGATTCTATCACACGCACGTCTGGCTCGCCACCGCGCAAAATATCATCGTTGGGATAGCGCACCTCTATCGGTTTATCAACTGGTGTTGGCTCAACAAAAGGTACTGGTTCATTAACCGGCTCAGGTTCTGGATTAAACGGCCCTGGTTCAACATACACACGTTCATCCGGTAACACAACCGGCACATCCGGTTCCGGTGCAGGCTCGGTTGTTTCGCCATTTTGACCCATCCATGGAAATGGCACAGTTCCACCATTCTTTTTCTGATATAACCAAAGTGTGAAAATCGAAAGTGCAATCAACAAAATCAACAGGATATAATACGCAACCCCAGAACGTTTTTCCCCAACAGGGCGCGGTTTTTCATCATGCCGAATCGGAGACATTGGTCTTGCCTCTTCACGCGGAATTTTTGGCACCGCAACCGTCGAAAACGGACGCGATGGCGCATCAATGCCACGATTGTCATACTGCGCAGTACTAGCCTGTCCGGTTGTGTCAACATCAGACGGCACAGATTCATCAACCGTTTTTATCGTATCTACAACAGGTTCTTTTTCTTGCCGTGCTTCCGTTTCATCAAAACTTTTTTCAGTATATTCAGGTTCATCATGAGAATAAGAACCAAAATCATCGTGTTTAAAATTATCTTCAAATTCAGATTTTACTTCTTCCACATCTTCGACTTCTTCATCATTTTGTTCCGCATCTTCTTTAATCACGGATTTCGATGAATAAACATTCTCGTCTTTAATCTGCTGTTCACCTTTGGGTTCTTCATGTACCTCACGCGATTCTTCATACTTTGTCGTTTTCTCTTCATAATCATCACTTATGTCAGTACGTGGCAAAGAATCGTCGTTTTCGTCATCGTCTTCACCAGGGAAACCAAACGCCGCATCATTTCTGTCGCCATCATCGTGCACTGTTTCCGGTTTAGGTTCGTCCTGCATCGCGGCATACGGCGACAAAGGCCGCTTTAACCCAGTTTGCCGCGCCGCCGGTTTCATATCTTCAAAATCAACCGGTTTAAATGCGATTTCATCATCCAAAATTTCTGGATCTTTGTCCAAAAGTGGTTTCACTTCTTTCGAATCATTTGACATTTCTAAATCCTGGGGTTCTTCAATTTCTTCTTCTGTTTCCACATCAATATCTGACACGGGCATCCTTGCGACATCAGACTTCTTTGCCTTGGCATCTATGACACGCGGCTTTACCATTTCATCTATACTGTCAACAGACGGGCGACGCAACGCAAGCAGCGCGGTTGCCGCATCAATTTCTTCAGTTGCAATATCAATGCGCCGTTTTGCGTTTTCAACGCGTTTTTCGGCACGCAATAATTTTTCATCTGTAGATTCAATATGTGCCTCGGTCCGCAGAATTTTTGATGCCAACTGTTTTGTCGGCTCACGCCCGACATAAGATTTCTGTCGCGCAAGCCGATTTCGGAAATTGCGCATACGGTCATTCAAGCTCTTTATAGCCTTTTGAGTCTTGGCCAACGTGGCCTTTGCCTGGGCAATTTCATCTTGGGCATTAGTAAGGCGCACCGTCGCCGCACGACGCACCGCTGCATCACGAAAATCAATTAAATCCGCCAATGCCGTATTCAAATCACCATGATTCTCATACGCATCTATAAGGTCTTCGTAAATATCGATTCCACCATATTCAATATCAAGTTTTTGATATTTATTATCACGCTTTGGTCGAATTAATTCCAAATCAATATTGTAAACATTTTGCAACAAATCATCCCAACGCCTTGTTCCATCAGACCGCACAACCAACAAAACATTAGGTTTATATTCATCAATTGTTTCATCAACCACAAGCGCAAGTCTACCTTCGTCATCATACCACGCACGCAAGACATTCCCAGCAATATCATATTCCATTTGGCGTAAATTTTGAAACATCATCTTCTCTCCTGGCATTTTATGTCCCTTGGCAAATTATTTTTTCTTTGGCGGTGTAAACTGATACGCCTGTTTACAGTGCTCATAACAATATGGCTTTCCAACGAACACAGGATTCCCACAAAAATGAAAATTTTCAGAATCCGGATCCCCAATCGGCCAACGGCATTGGTTAGGTTTAAGGTTCGCCATTTCAAGCGCGTGCTGAACCATACGTTGATGCACAGAAATCCCCTTACTGCCCGCAATTGCATGACCACCTGTCTTTTTTGGCGCGGGCTTTTCCACCGTTTTATTTTCCTTTTTGGGTGCAACCTTTACAGGCTTTGGGGCAGGGGCCGCTTTTTTAACCGCCTTTACCGCCACAGTTTTCTTTTCAACCTTTTTCGGTGCGGGCTTTTTTACCCCCGCCTTTTTCGCGGGTTTCGCATCCGAATCGGTTGCCCCAGCGTTCCAACCCATACGATGTAATTTACCGACAATCGCATTTTTCGAAAGGCCCAATTTTTTACCAATTTCCGCGGTCGACAAACCCTTGCCCACCAAGGCCTTTAACTTTTTCAAAACATTACTATCCCACGCTTTACTCATTTTATTTTAACCCTGCGTCCATATTTATGATATCATATACTAGCACATAACCGATTCGAAACGCAAGGGGGAAATAATGTTTTTATACATATTTTGGACTTTTTTTTCTGTTTTAATTCTTATGGCTGCGGGGCTTTGCTATAAAATCGCAAAAACCGATATGCGCCGGCGAATTATCCCAGACGGATACCTTTTTCCGCTGCTAATAATCGGCATTATTATCACGACATTTTTTCCGTGGCCCGTAAATATCGAATCGGGGGCGATAGGCATGGCATTTGGCTATATGCTTGCGGCCATGGTCGGGTTGGTCTTTGATAAAATTTTAACCCGGAAAAACCCAAAGGCCGAAAGTCCAATCGGCATGGGCGACATAAAATTAATTAGTGTCGGCGGCCTTTGGTGCGGACCAACGGGCTTGGCAATTGCGCTGGTGCTGGCGTGCATATTCGGCGCAACATGGGCATATCGCAAGAAACAGAAATTTATTCCTTTTGCGCCTTTTTTCATAATTGGTGGATTTTTATCTTTGATTATAATCGCGTTTTTGATATAATAAACGCATAAACTGGATAGAGAATGAAAAAAACCAATTGTTTGTTGACACTATCGGTCGCGGCATTATGCGCCGCAGGGCGCGCGTACGCGGTTGGAACGGCACCGGCGATACTTTCAAACTACGGCGAAATTCAGTCGGTCAAGAATTACTCGTCCAATCCATTTTGGAATAAAAACAGCCCGTATAACCAAAACTTTCCAAAGCCAATTTATGCCACCGGCGCGGATTTAAATACCGGCGATTGTAATCGCGTGGTGGAAAATCTGGTCACGGCATATTGTACCGAACATAACTACTGCCGAAATTTGCGAATCGCCGATGTGCGCCCAACGATAATGGTGCAACTGTCGCAATTGCCAGGGCATAATTTTGCAACTTCTTGCGGTGGATATATCGATTCTACATTTGATAAATTTCAAAAAGAATACGGCAATACGTCCACGGCGAATCTGCCAAATACGGCGACACAAAACACAAACATTCAAATTGCAAATCCGTTCGCACAAAAACAAACAGCGGACCAAAAGGCGGTTGCAGACCGCACCGCGGAACTTGAAAGATTACAATCGATAACAACACCGACCGCCGGCGTACATGCTGAATATTTCCCAAAGACAACGGCGGATTTATCGTTTACCGACCGTCTTGCAAATACTGCCGCAGGATATGAGCCATACAAGGACAAAGAATCATACAAAAAACCAAATTTCCTTGGCGAAGACGAAGAATTCTTTAATCGGTTAAAGGCGATAAATTTCGAAGAATACTGCAACCGCCGTCCAAATGATACAGAATGCAAGGAAAAATATTGCAAAGAACATCCAACAGACCCACAGTGCAAAAAAGAAGCCCCCACACCGGGCCCAACTCCAGGTCCAACACCAAATCCAGGTCCAACACCAAATCCAGGTCCGACTCCGACACCTGACCCCGCTTCCGCCCCACAATGCTTAAAGAAAATAACCGCCGATGCAACGCTTATGTCAACAATAAATTCAAAAATGTCCGGTGCACGGACAATAAGCACCGATGAATTAAAAGATCACCAGGCATACGCCCCAATTGCCAATGCGGTGTACGATTATTGCGTAGGCAAGGCATCAGCACAAGAAGTCGCCGAATTTAACCGTTGGATTGATGCCTATGACGTTTTGCCAATAAGCCTAAAAATAAATAACGAAGAAAATGTCTTAGAATTTAATACCGAAGATTTGTTTAATTATGTAAAAGGACTGTTTATACCAATCATTGTAAAACGCAATACAACAACCTACACCGCCGGACCACAGACTATATTAAATAATGAAAATCTCAGTGCTGATAACATATCAAGTACCTGCGCTCCTATTTATGCTTATAATACAGGGCCAGGAGCTTTACAAGACTGGACTTCTACAACAGGTTTAAAAACAGTTGCTAGAAGCGTTTATAACTATCCAGATGCTGTATACAGCTTAGCTAACACTTCAAAAGCAATTAAAGGTGAAGTCGTATATGCAACCGATAATTTTCTTTACGATGCACTATTACCATTTCTACGCCTGTGGACATTATCAAAAGTCGCACCAATTTATGATACAAATTATGCGATTGCACGAAGGAAAATTAAAGAATTTGCAACGGGTTTGAAATCCACAGCCTGCGCCAATCAAAATTTGGTTGTATTCTTAATTGTTCCCAAAGATGGCAAACATTCCGAACTGATTGTAAAAAGCGAACCTTTTTTCCTATAAAACATGTTAAAAACATTTGTTTGTTTTTTTCTTCTGCTCATTTTTTCCGTATTTTCGGCAAATGGTGGGATTGAGCAAACCGCCAATTTACTTTCCGCAAATGCGCCGGCGAATACGACCTGCGTGCGAAATGCCTTTATGAATGCGCTTTATGAAAATGCGGATAAAATTAGTCAAGATGCCCCAGAATCAGAAGTCAAAGAATGGATATATTCTACCATTCAATCCCCTGAAACATTGGGCGAAGTATTGGCATGTCCTGAAATTGTTGATGCGGATGATTATGACACAATTCGATTCTTACCGATACAATATAATTTCCCGAACGGCCGCGAAATTATCGTGAATTATGAAACTCAGCCCAAGGTATTAAAACAACATTTTATGTTGGCAACAAAAACAGAATTACCGACCGATGATCCAAATCCGGAAATCTCACCAGATGACGAAACCGCAACATGGGTAAATACAGAACCCGCATGGTACGGAATCATGGTTGTTCAATCAGGTACATTGCGCAATTTTGTTGGTCCAGATAAAAACAATACAGTTTCCATGAAATATATTATAGATAATATCAGCAATCTGTATCCCCGTGATATGGATGGTATGTGTTCAACCCGTTCCGGGCTAACTGCGAAACTACGCAATTCCATGATACACAAGGTTATGCGAGAACATACTGCCAAACATGACGATGACAACAATAATTACTATATCGCCGGGGATATAAATTTACACTGGATATCGTTTGCCGAAATTGCGCTTGATATAGTGTTAAGCATTGTATCTTGGGGCGGATACGCGGCGGCAAGTGGCGGTGCCAAAGCAGCACGCGCGGCACGAACCATGGGCAAACTTAGTAAAAACATGAAGGCGCTTACGAAAATTGACACTGTTAAAGATTACGTTCGATTATCGGTAAAGGCGGCACAATACACAAACAAAATCGATAACGCGAACGATATGGCAAAATATATCAAAAATATTGATAAACTTGAAAAGGCCTTGGCCAAAACAACCAAGGGGTCTGCAAAATACGAAAACCTTGCCAAAGAATTAGACGCCGCCCGCAAATTAAAGGCCGAAAACATGTGGAAACTGGGCAAGGCCGGCGAAGGCGTTGACAAAGTTGAAGACCTTGAAAAACTTAGTAAAATGACGGCCGAAAATCAAAAAAACATCGCAGAATTACAAAAGCAAATGTCAAAAATGGCCAAAGAAGATAAAAATGTTGCCGAATATGTGAAACAATTTGATGCACTAAAAGATGTTAGTAAATATGCCAAAGAACTTAAAAGCATAAAAAAGGCACGTACCGGGAATGTATTTTCGCGCGCATGGCAGGGGTTGAAAAACGGCGGTAAAAGTCTGCGTGCCGCAAACAATGGTGGCAAAACATTGGACCGTGCCGCAAAAATTGCCCGCCAAGGCGCAAAATCGGGCAGGGTACGCGATTGGCTGTTTCATTCAACAATGCGCAATGTTGGACGTATAACCAAAATTGGTGCTGAACTTGCCACGTTGCATTTTGTTCTCGGCATCCTTGGGGATTTTTATGATTGGGCAAGTACCGAAACAGACGAATTTACAAACGGCATAAATATGAAACCACTGTTACTACTTTCCGCGGATAATATCGAAGACCAAGATAACGTTGTAAACTATGGCATGTGGTTAATGTGGGCGGGCGATTCAACCAATGCCGAAGACGACGATGCCGCATATTTGCAAGCGATGGATTTCGCACAAAAATTTTACCAAGACCTGACCGAAACCCAAGAAGCAGATAATCGCCACGCATGCGATGTTGATATCTATGTCGTGCGCCCAATTATCCGCAACCCCGGCCGCGAAAGCCAATCACTGTATTGGTTATTTATGAATGATATTCCATGGTCCACCGCAAGGTAAAAACAAAAGTCCCCTCTGTTGCGCCAAAGGCACAACATATATATAGAGGGGTGCCCTCGCTGTAACGAAGCGCAAGCGGGGCGGGGTGTGGTTTTTTTATGATCATATTGCGCGATAAAAAACCTGTTGTTTTAATTGCTAAATTCGTGTAGAATGAAAATACGGAAGACAAAAAAGCAAAGGAGGAAAACATGAAAAAACTTATCATCAGTTTTGCTGTTATATTATCAACTGCGATTTCCGCCCACGCGTACCAGGTTTTATCTTCACGCGAACTTGGCAAGGGCGACGCAAAGAATCAAAACGTTGTCGTCAAATGCACAACCGAAATGGGTAAATTGTCGAATCAAACGTGCTCGCTGCGCCGGTATGTAAAATGTAACGGCACCGGCATCAAAAAGAAATGCAGTGGATGGCAAGGTTGGCGTGATTTGCGCAATCCGGAAAAACAATTTTCTGATTGGAAAACCGCCGCAAATGAATGTTGCCGCACAATGGGATTGCGATAAAGAAAAACAAAACGCCGGTTCACCCGGCGTTTTCAAATTGTGTTTTCGCTGCGCAGGTAATTATAAAGCGTTACTTTGTTAACCCGTAAAATTCGCGCAATTTCATTTTTACTTAAACCTTTATCAATAAGGCCTGTGATTCGTTTTTTATTACGGCTAAGTTTCAACAATTTCGATTGTGCACCAATTGGCCGTCCAAGTTTTTTTCCCGTGGCTTTTAGCCGCGCTAAACTTTCGCGCACACGTTCTTTTAGCAACGACCGCGACAATTCCGCCGACAGCCCAAAAGCAAAGGCCAAGACCTTGGATTGGATATCCGTCCCCAAACGAAAATTTTCTTTTAATGTCCATATCTGACAATCTTGTTCAAGACACATTTGCAAAATTCCCATTACTTCCAGCAAACTGCGCCCAAGTCGCGATATTTCCGTTGTAATTAAAATATCACCAGATTGCAGTTTTTTTAACAACGCACCTAATTTTCTATCTTGCAGTTTTTTTCCACTTGAAATTTTTTCTTCCACCCAAGAATCAATAACAATATTATTTTGCCTTGCGAAATTTTCTATTACAAAATGTTGGTTTTCTTCCGTTTGATGTGCGGTCGAAACACGACAGTATCCATAAATCATAACACTTCCTTTTTTTGTATTTTAATTATAAAAAACAGGCACTGAAAAAGCATCAGCACCCGTAGTCAAAGCACTATGTAATAACATTTTTTCACTTTTCAAGTGGTATAAAAAAAACCAAGGTTAAAAATCAACCACTTTTTTCAAAAAATAAAAAATTATTTTTTGCACTAAAAACAATCAACAATACATTTTCGCTATGCGGCACAAACCAAGGGGTTTAAAAACCTTGGTTTTTATACCATTGAAACGTGTCTTAAAAGGAGAGGCCTTTTAAGGTTTTAACGTTAAACAAAAAGGAAAGAAAATGAGACAATCAAAAACAACAATCAAAGAATTGTCTGCGCAATACCGCAGTGTATTGAAACGGGCATTTATTGCTGGGGTTATTGCGATGGCAACCGCTAATGCTGCGCACGCAACAATTACCGCCGAAGATATTAGCACCATTAATGCTAGCATCAACATGGCACAATCCGATGGAAATTATACAACAAGTATGGGGGATTATAATGTAGCGACCACAGATTATAGCACCGAAGCGGGATACAGTCAGTATACATACGACCATGATAACAATCCAGAAACACCCGAAATTGCGTTAACTACAAACAATGGTAGTGAAACACTAGATAATACTGTATTCACATATACAGACAACACCGGTGCAACAACTAATTTAGGCGTTAATTCAAGTGGATTTACAACAGATGATTTTACAAATGCGGCCGGAACACTCGACGCTTCTGATGGTATCACAAATTTGACAACATTAGAAGCAACCGTAACCAGCGTTGGTTTGGAAAATTATCAATATATGGCGAACTTTGATAATTCTGGCGATACATTAACAGCTTTGACGGCGGATGCCCCAGAATTGAGTTTGTTCCATAATGATATTACCTTGGCGAACGGTTCAATAATTACTGTTAACGGCAACGATGAAACAAACAAGCCAAATATTGACCAATACGGTTTTACCATTCAATTGCACGGTGACAACGGTACAGGAAACTTTGATTTGGTGTACAATGAACTCACACATTCGTATGATTATAATTACACCGGTGATGTTGAATTAGATGCAACAGATATTGCCAACGCAAGCGCACAAGTTGCATCACAATCAGCAAATTTTATCGCTGACACAACATTATTCAATGATGCCGTAACAACGAATACAAACAATTATAACGACACACTTGGTCATTATAATACTGTTCATGGCGTTTATGAATCTGATACAAATGCACAAAGTACATTAGATACCAACTATAGTAATTACGCAACAAGTTTCGCCGCAGCCCAAGCAAACCAATCCGCCGCTGGCCAAAACTTATCGGATGCACAAAGCGCCTACGCAGATGATTTAGCAGTGTATAATTCGACCGCAACCGCGTATAACGATTACGAAAATTCTTTGGGCCAAAGTATCGACGCAAAAGATGAAGCCGTATTAACAAGCGCGCAGGACTATGCGGACACTCAAATCGCATCCGAAGCGACCGCACGCGAAAACGCCGACGACGCAATCCGCAGTGAATTTGCAGATGCCGATGATGCGGTTCGCAGTGAATTCGCGGCGGCTGATGCAACATTGCAAAGCAACATCGATGCCGAAGCGACCGCACGCGAAAACGCCGACGACGCAATCCGCAGTGAATTTGCAGATGCCGATGATGTGGTTCGCAGTGAATTCGCGGC
>JAGCDW010000048.1 GCA_017650945.1 Alphaproteobacteria bacterium
AACGCTTACCACTGCGATAAAAACTGGGCGCATTGCGCATGCGTATATTTTTACCGGAATTCGTGGAACAGGGAAAACCAGTACCGCGCGTATTTTGGCCAAGGCGTTAAATTGTCTGTCGTCCGATGGGCCAACGGCAACGCCGTGCGGCAAATGCGAAAACTGTCGCGCAATTGCCGCGGGTCAGCATATCGATGTTTTGGAAATTGACGCGGCATCGCATACGGGCGTTGATAACATGCGCGATATTTTGGATGTGGCGCAATATCGTCCAACAAATGGTCGGTATAAAGTATATATCATCGACGAAGTTCACATGCTGTCGTCCAGTGCGTTTAACGCGTTGCTTAAAACGTTGGAAGAACCGCCGGCGCATGTTATATTTATCCTTGCCACCACCGAAATACGCAAGGTTCCGGTTACGATTCTTTCACGGTGTCAACGCTTTGATTTGGTGCGTGTGCCGGTTGATACATTGAAGAAGCATTTCGCATGGATTGCCGAACAAGAACAGGTTGAACTTAGCGACGCGGCAAACGAATTACTTGCGCGCGCGGCGGACGGTTCGGTGCGTGATGGACTTTCATTGCTGGATCAGGCGATTGCCCAAACCGGCGGGCATGTTGATGAAAAGTCTGTGATGGATATGTTAAAGCGTGCTGACCGTGGCGTTGTCGTTGACTTTATGCAGACGATTTTATCTGGAAATGTTTCGGCGGCACTTGCCAAAACGGACGAGATTTATACTAATGGCGCGGATTTAACAATGCTGATGACCGATATGATGGAATGGGTTCATTGGGCAACGCGTATGCATCCCGTCCTGCGCGCGGGCGAAAGCAATCATGTTCCGTATACCGCCGACCAACGCGAACGCATAAACGAAATAAACAAACATGTGTCGTTGAATACGTTATCCCGAATTTGGCAGGTGTTGGTTGCATCTGTTCCGGAAATGGCGGCGGCGGCAAATCAGAAACAATGTTTTGATATGTTGGTAATTCGCTTGATGCATGTGGCGGATATGCCGTCTTTGCCGGATATTTTAAAGACGGAAAAAGTGGATACGCCGCGTCCTGCGCCGGTTGCGGCAAAACAAAAGAAATTGGAAATTCGTTCTGCGTCTGAATTAGCGGATGCGCTGGAAAACGCGCGCGAAATGTTGCTTTATTCTTACTTTACGAAAAATATAGAGGTTTCTGATTTTTCAGGCACGCATATATCGTATTTTGACCGTGGGAACGATGCGAATTTTCAACCGAAATTGGTGAAATGGCTAAACGATAAAACTGGTGAAAATTGGGTTGTGGAAAAGATTGAAAAGTCGGCACAAACACAAACTGTTGGCGAACAGGAAATGGCTGCCGCGGAATCAGACCCGATGGTCGCGGATGCGATGTCGCTTTTTGATGGTGCGGAAATTGTGGGAATTTCAAAACAATAAAAAATAAAAGGGGGGAAAAATGAAAAACGAATCGGGACGTTCTCTTATTGAAATTGTTGGTGTATTGGCTATTACCGCGGTCATGACCGCAAGTGCAATTGCGATTTATAATTCTATACGTCGCAATCAACATAATACAATTGCCGCTGCAACATTGCGCGAAGTGGCCAAGGATATAAACATGCTTATGGGAATGCGTGGGGATTATACTGGAATATCGGTCGATTATTTGGTCAAGGCGGGCGCACTTGCCACGCCGGATGCGCCGATTGGAAAGACTTGGAATATTGATGTCGGTATTGATAGAACGACATTTGTAATAAATCTTTATGGTTTGTCGCGCGCAGAATGTGAGTTTTTTGCGTCTGCGATGCCGGCGTGGGCAACGGATATGTATATAAATGGATATAACGCGACCCAGGTTGTAAACTGTTTTCCGGGGTCTGAAAACGATGTTTCATTTACGGGTATGTAGTATGCGAAAATTTTCAATTGTGATTTTTTCTGTTTTGTTACTTGCATCTTGTGCGGCGTATAAAAGTCCGGACCATTCTATGTGGCAAACGTACCTGCGCGGGGCAAGTTTTACGGATATGACGGAAAATGCACGTACCGCAAAAAAGCCGATTTTCCAAGGTGCCGGTGGTAAGACGGTATCAGAGGTTGTAAAACAATCTGTGGAAATGGAATACGGCGACCCAGCACAAAACGAATCGGCAATGTATGTTGGATATATGTCTGGGTTAGAAAATGAACTTTATGATGCTTTGCGCCGGCCAGGCCTATCGGTCCAGCGTGCCGGCACAGATGTGTTGGTTATTTTGGTGCGCGATGCAATTATGGAACTTAATGCGCCGGAAATATCGGCGGATGGCGATGATAATTTATCGACAATTGTGAAAATATTAAAAAAGTATGATGCAACTTTTGTTGAAATTGCGGGCTATACCGATTCGATGCGTGATACAAATGCGGCGCGCGCGTTTTCATTAGATATGGCGGAAAGGGTTGGTGTTTATTTTGCCGCACACGGAATAAAAACTTCACGCATGTTTATTGTTGGTCGCGGTGCGGCGCGCCCAATTGCGGCCCAAGATGAATGGGGCCGGCTTGCAAACCGGCGTGTTGAATTAAGAATTTCGCCTGTTCGATAAAAAATAAAAAAATTGTCTTTTATTTTTTATTTTTTGTTGCTATAGTCGGACCGTCAACAGAACAAAAGGAAGGAAAAAATGAATAGAACAAATACCCAGGCCGGGGAAGCGGCAACAAAAAAATATGTTAAATTTGGCATCGTGGCGGTTGTCGTAATCGCGGTTGCGGTTATCGGACTTTTTGCGATTCGGGCTTTTTCCAGTAAAACGGTTAGTGCGGAAACGGCTATTGATGGCATTTCAAGTGAGGCCGTATCTGGTGGCGACTTGCGCATGGCGGTGATTCGTATGGATGCGATTCAATCGGAATCTAAGGCGTTACAGGATTTGCGTAAACAACGTGAATCGTACGAAAATAAACTGCGCGATGAACTTGAAAAAGAACAAAAAGATTTGGAAAAAGAAAAAGAAGAAATTGAAAAATCTCAAGATGTCCTTTCACAAGAGGCATTGCAACGCCGGGTTGTTGAATATCAAGGCAAGGTTACAAAATTGCAACGTGATTTGACTGAACGTGCCCAGGCTGTTGATGTCGCGTTTCAAAAGGCGTTGGTTGAAATTCAAGAAAAACATCTTGACCCGATTATAGAGGCGATAATTGCGAAAAAGAACTTGTCTTTGGTGATTGATGGTCGTTTCGCGCGTACAGGTTCGAATATTGAAAACCTTGATATCACGACGGATGTTATCAATGCGTTGGATAAAAAGGTATCAAGCGTGAAGATGGACACTCCGAAAGGGTTTTAGTAGTAAGTGTTAGTGTGAGTGGCTAGTGGTTAGTGGGGGATTCTGGAATAATCTCGCAATTACGGGTTTGTTCCGGATACTACTAACCACTAACACTTTTTTCTTTTTTTTCCCCATTTTCTATGATATAATGAATTGATACCAAAAGGGGAAAGAGAATGAAATTTCTTAAAGCTATTGTTGGAATTTTACCGGTTTTGTGCGTAATTGCACCTGCGTCTGCGGCATTAAATAGTATTGATAGGTCGACATCATCATCGGGACGTATGTCCGTGTCGCCATCGATTGGCGTAACCAGTGCGTCGAATCTTGCGGCGGCGCATCGTTTGCCGACATTGTTGAAAACCGCAAGTGGCACAACCACGACCACGACGACAACATCGTCTACATCTTCCCTTATGGACGAGGTTGAGTGTGTTGAAAGATACACAGAATGCATCAAGGCATCTGATGTCTGCGATTTCAATTTCGAAGAATGCACGACCACTGAATTGTTCTATGCCAAAAAGCCCCAGTGCAACAGTGTTTTGTTGCAATGCTCGGCGGCGGGCATAAACACCCTTTTTGGAACAAGTGCTACAACAAACTTGGCTGCAAAAAACGATAATGGTGAATATGTTTACCCAACAGCGGGCAGTGTTCTTGGTCAATTCATAGAGGCTGGCGCAATCAGCAACCGCCTTGACACATC
>JAGCDW010000049.1 GCA_017650945.1 Alphaproteobacteria bacterium
AACAGGCGATTTTGGTCGCCTGTTTGTTTTTCTTTTCTTATTTTCTTTTTTCGTGTTCTTCTTGTTCTTCGATTGTCATGGTGGCGAGCGGTCGCGCCAGCATGCGGGACAATCCAATTTCATCGCCGGATATTACACTGTATCCATACGTTCCGTTTTCGATTCGGTCGAGTGCGTTATTGATTTTCGCAAGCAAGTTATTATCACGTTCCGCCATGCGCAGTGTCATAGATGTTTCCTGTTCCGCGGTGGCGTTATCAGATTCATCGCCAGTAATCGAAGAATTTGCAACAGTTGTTGCGGTTACCGAATTCAGTGCCGCCGTGTTTTGACGCGTGATTTCTTCCTTTTGTGCCGTTAGCAATTGATAAAAATACGCCAAATGTTCCGGACACATATATGGTTCAGATTTTTTTGGTGTGTATTTCGGTGGAAGTTCAATAGTTTTATAATTTGCCTTTGCCATTTCTTTATCCTTTTAATTCCGCAATCCATGCGGCAAGTGTTTCTTCGTCCATTAATCCGGTGCGTGCCTCTATCAATTCGCCGTTTTTGAATGCCAGCACACAAGGAATTCCGCGAATGCCGTATTTAGTTGGTGTGCGGCGGTTTTCTTCGTTGACTTCGAATTTAACAAAATTCACGTCCGACACTTTGTCCGAGGCACCTTCAAATATTGGGCCAAACATACGGCACGGTCCGCACCACGGCGCCCAAAAGTCAACAAGTGTTAAATTGCCGCCAATTAATTCAGCGAAACTGTCGTCAGTTGCGTGTTTTACCGACATATTTTTTCTCCTTTGCTGGTTGATATTTTGCACAAGTGTATTATAATTCGAATAAAATGCAAGGGAAAACGTAAAATGAATAAAATCATATACTTAGATGCTGCGGCGACTGCACAAAAGCCTGATTGTGTCATTGAGGCAGAGGCCGATTTTTTGCGGAATTCTTATGCCAATGCGGGACGCGGAATTTGCGCGCGGGCGGTTGCGGTTGATGATATGGTGGCGGCCGCGCGGCGGCGTGCGGCGGAATTTATAAATGCCGAACCGAATCAAGTTGTCTTTACTTCGGGGGCGACCGACGGCCTGAACCGCGTTGTGAATATTTTGTCGCGGCAACCGTGGTATGCGGAAATGTCAACCTTTGCGGTGTCCGATTTGGATCATCATTCGGCGCGGTTGCCATGGCAAGAATTATTGTGCGCGGGGCGTATTCGCAAGATGTTCAAATGCGAATTGGATGAAAATTTTGATATCAATCCGAATTCCGTGCCAAAGACCGACTTTTTAATTATAACCGCGATGTCTAATGTCTTGGGGCGGGCGCAAGATGTGCGTGCGATTATTGCCGCCGCGCGAAATAAAAATCCAGAGGTTGTGACGATTGTTGATGCATCGCAATATGTTGTACATAAAAAAATAGATGTGAAAGATTGGAATTGTGATTTCTTGGTGTTTTCGGGACACAAGATTGGTGCGGATACGGGCGTTGGTGTTTTATATATTCGTGATTCGGAAAAATATTTTCCTGATGAATTCGGTGGGGGTATGGTGCTGAATGTTGGTGATATAGAGGTTGCGCGTCGGGCTTCGTATGGTGCATTGATTTATGAAAACGACCCGGGGCTTAGTGTGGTCCTTAATCATTCGCCCGAAAAGTGGGAGGCGGGAACTTTGCCATTGACCCAGATTGCGGGATTGGCGCCGGCGATTGACTATTTGGAAAAAAATCGACCGAATCATGATTTGATAAAGTATGCATATGATGAACTGGCGAAAAATCCAAAGGTGAAAATTCTTACCACGCGTGACGCGGCGATTTTAAGTTTTGTGGTGGACGGTATGCATCCGTTGGATGTTGGTGCGTTGATTGGTGCGAATAATATATGTGTGCGTGCGGGGAATATGTGTGCATCATGGATTCATACACGCATGGGAATTCCTGGGTCGGTTAGGATTTCAATTGGACGACAGAATACGATGGATGATATAGACAAAACAATTGATGTGATAAATAAAATAGTGAAGTAAAAATGGCGTTTACAAAAGATGATATCATTGGTGCGTTGAAAACGGTCTATGATCCGGAAATTCCAGTAAACATTTGGGATATGGGTTTGGTGTATGATATTGATATTGCGGACACGTCCGTCAATATAAAGATGACTTTTACAAGTCCGACATGTCCCATGATGGAAGATATTTTGAATCAGGTAAAAAATGCGGTCGCGCAAGTTGTTGCGCCGGCGGCGGTCAATGTAGAACTGGTGTGGGAACCGGCGTGGGATTTGTCGCGCATGTCTGATGCCGCGCGAATCGAATTGGACTTAACAAACAGTGGTTGGTAAAAATGAAATTTGAACAGATAAAGAAAACTTTGGATTCTATTATTGACCCAGTTGAAAAATTGGAATTCGTTATGGATTTGGGTAAAGAATTGGCGCCTGTGCCGGCGGGGGCGGGGTGCACAGAAATAATCGGTTGCACATCTTTTGTTCAAATTTGTCGTGAAAAAAATAATTTCTATGGCGTGGCGGATTCGGCCATTGTGCGTGGAATTTTATTTATAATTTTGTCGATTGTTGATGGCAAGATGCCGGATGAAATACGGCAAATGGATTTGGAAAAGATATTTTCGGAACTTAAAATAAATATTGGTGCGGCGCGGTTGAACGGGGTCAATTCTATGATTCGTTTTTTGAAAAATTTGTGATACAATACACGCGAAAGGATTTTATTCGGGTAGGAAAGATGAATGAAGAAGAAAAAATGTTTCGTATCGGGTCTGCGATGTTGGTGTTGGTTGTCGCAATGACGGTGGCGTTACAGGTTTGTTATAGAACACAAAACAATGAACGTCGTCATGTGCGCGAAAAGATTCGTGATACTCAACAAGATATTGCATTGGCTCAGGCAGAATTTGCGTCTTGGGTTCGGCCAGAAAGTTTACGCAATTTGATTGATATAAGTGGTTTTTCAAAAGTAGAGCCGATAAGTTTTAATAAATCGGTTGAAATTCAAGAATTGCCAGATAGAATAGATAAAAAGTAATGTTTGAAGTAGGAAGGGATATTTTTAAGCATGGATTTACGGGTGCCGTTGGTAACGTGGCGGGGCATCGGCGGTTGCGATTTGTGTATAGTCTTTTCTTGGTGGCATTTGTGGTTTTTTCTGTGCGGACATTTCAATTAGCGGCGCGTGGTTCGGACCGTGTTAGACAAAGTATTGGAAGTGCAGATTGGATTGTAAGACGTGCCGATATAATCGATAGAAATGGCGATATATTGGCAAAAAATTTGATGTCTTGCGATATATGGATAACGCCAAAGCAGGTCAAAGTAAAAAAACGGGAAAATATTGCGCAATTTATTCATGAATTGTTTCCGTTTGAATATTCAGAACAGGATGTTTTTAAAATACTTAATGCCTCAAAGCGTGTACGCATAAAAAAGATGGCTGATGAAAATACATGTAGAAAAGCATTGCGGAATCGGTTTGATGGGGTTGAGATTGTGTCTGAGCAACGACGGATATATCCAAAACACAGATTGTTTTCTCATATTGTTGGTTTCGTTGGTCGGTCAAGTAACGACGATTTGTTCAAAGGGCGTGCCGGGGTAGAAAAAGAATTTGATGATTATTTGGTGAATAATACGGCACCGTTACAGGTATCACTTGATTCGCGTATCCAATCGGTGTTTTATGAACAACTGGCCCGCGCAATCGGTCTGTATCAAGCTAAAGGTGCGATGGGGATGCTTATGAATTCGCGCACAGGTGAAATGATTGCGATGGTATCGTTGCCAGATTTTGATCCTGAAAATTTGTCCAAGGTTTCGATGTTCCCGCTTTTGGACGGGGTGTATGAATTTGGTTCGGTCTTCAAAGTATTTAACACCGCAATGGCGATTGAAAATGGAATAAATAAGGAATATCTTGTTACCAGACCTTATCCTATAAAAGACAAGTTTAATCGAACGGTTTACAATATATCTGATGTAAAAAGTTTTAGACCCCCGCGTCCATATCTTGGGGTCGATGAAATAATGTTACATTCTTGTAATGTGGGCAGTGCGCAAATAGCACATGATTTGCCGTATGGAACTCAGCAAGAATTTATGCATCGGGTTCATATGGATGAACCGTTGCAACTTGATTTTGGACGTGCCGCAAAAACACTTATGCCACGTCAGTGGGGGCCGACAGAACGTGCAACCGTTTCAATTGGACATGGAATTTCTGTAACACCGATGCATGTGTTGCTTGGGATAAATTCTATGACCAATGGTGGTATTTATATTTATCCAACAATTCTTAAAAAAGAAATTGGGCCTATGGTTGGTGAACGAGTTTTAGATTCTGAGATATCAGAGCGTTTGCGTGGTGTAATGTATCGTATCGCCGAAGAAACGACCGGGCGTAATGCGCGGGTTATGGGTATGAAAATTGGTGGTAAAACTGGGACTGCGGAAAAGCATGTTAATGGGCGCATAGAAACATCGAAAAATATGACGACTTTTATCGGGGTGTTTCCAATAGAAGCACCACAATATATAATTATGGTTACAATCGATGAACCCCAGCGGACCGAAGCGTCCAGTATGCAACGAACCGCAGCGTGGAATGCGGCACCAACTGCCGGAAAAATTTTGAATGCGATACTGCCATTGCTATTTGAATAATTTTAGGTTATAATACGTCCGACAATAAAATAAGAGTGATAAAGTTGAAAACTATAGTTGAAAAATCCATGCTGGGACGGGCATGGGTTGTGTCGGATTGTGATGAAATATCAGATAATGATTTGATGCGATGCGTTTTGCGTAATCGTGGTGTCGCAGATTCGGATACAGAAAAGTTTCTTAACCCATCAATTCATGACTATATGCCGGATCCGTTTGTTTTGCATGATTGCGAGCGGGCAGTTGGTATTATTTCTGACGCGATTTTGAAAAATGAAAAGATTGCCGTATACGGCGACTATGATGTAGATGGGGTTACATCAACTGCGGTATTTATAAAATATTTGCGCGGTGTTGGTGCGGATGTGATTTGGCATTTGCCAACACGTGAAGGCGAAGGCTATGGCCTTAATCCAGATGCGGTGCGTGATTTACACGAAAAAGGTGCGCAACTTTTAATAACCGTAGATTGTGGAATTAGTGGTGGTGCGGAAGTTGCAATTGCAAAACAGTTAGGTATGCGTGTTGTTATCACTGACCACCATTCCCCTGATGCGGTGATTCCGGCGGCAGATGCGGTGGTGAATCCGAAACGCGTGGACGATGATTCGGGGCTCACATATTTGGCGGGGGTTGGTGTTGCATTTTTGGTTTTGGTCGCATTAAATAGAAAATTAAAGTCCGTTGGTGCACCAGAATTGTTGGAAAAAATAAATTCTGTAAATTTGATGGAATATCTTGATTGTGTGGCATTGGGAACGATTTGCGATACTATGGCATTGGTGGGACTGAATCGCGCGTTTGTTGCGACAGGACTGAAGGTTTTATCGTTGCGAAAAAATATCGGTTTAAAGGCATTGATGGAAATTGCCAAAGTGGACAAGGTTTCGGTATATACTGCCGGATTTGTTTTGGGACCACGATTGAACGCGGCTGGACGTCTTGATTCGGCAAGTCCGGCACTTGATTTGTTGTTGACTGATAATCCGTTGGTTGCGCATGATTTGGCGATAAAACTTGATGATTTAAACCATGAAAGAATCGGAATTCAAAATGCAATTATGGACCAGGCAACCGCACTTGCTGATAAATGTTGCGCGCGCGGGAAATGCAGTTTGTTTATCTGTGGCGATAATTGGCATGGTGGCGTTATGGGAATTATCGCCGGGCGTATAAAAGATAGGTATAATTTGCCGACCTGTGTTGCGACCCGTGTTGACGGTGTTATAAATGGTTCGGGCCGTTCTGTCGCCGCGATAAATTTGGGCGCGATTATTCATGATGCGTTGTCCCGGGGTTTGATTACCGAAGGCGGTGGACATGCGGCGGCGGCGGGTTTTTCTTTGCCGGCCGAACGCGAAACGGAATTCTGCGAATTTTTGGAAAAATCTGTTTTGGAACAGTTAAACGGGAAAAAACCAAATTGCGATGTATTGGTTGATGCAGAAATGGACGCCGCAGGGGCAACAATGCAATTGGTCAGAAAATTACAAAAACTTGAACCGTTTGGCCAGGGTAATCCAGAACCAATTTTGGCACTGCGCGGTGCAGTTTTGAATTTTGCAACTGTGATGGGGCGGGGCGCAACACATCTGCGTGGGGCGTTTCGGACATCAACTGGTGGGCGGCTCGATTTTGTGGGATTCAATTTGGTTGGAACGCCGGTTGGTGATTTTTTACTGGACGATGCAAACATAAATACTAAAATAATGGTGTTGGGGCGGCTTTGTGAGAATTCTTACAATGGTCGCGTGAATGCACAATTTGTATTGGAAGATATCGCGATATGATAACACAAGAACAGTTGGATATTTTTGATGAAAAAATTCGCGCCGCGAATTCAATATTTTTATTCGCGCACAAGAATCCTGATGGCGATGCGATATGTTCGGTGTTGGCGCTGGCACGGCTTATTGAATTGAACTATGGCAAAGATGTTACATGTACCTATGATGGGAATATACCGGATAACTTGGACGATGTGCCTTTGCGCAAGAGATTACGATTTTTTGAAAAGATTGAAGACGACACGCCGGTCGATGTCGCGATTGTTATGGATATGGACCATCGCGTCACGCACAATATTGGTGGTCCGGCGAAGTTTATGGAACGCGCAAAGTTTGTAATCGAAATTGACCATCATCAAAGTGATGAAAAAGATGGCGTGCTGTGCATCGATAACGATACTGCGGCCGCAACGGCGGAAATCGTTTATGAACTTATGAAGCGCGCCGAATGGGAGTGGGATTTTGTTATTGGTCGTTTGCTGATGACCGCGATTTTGACTGATACTGGTTGTTTCAAGTATGAAAAAAATGGCAATGTGTTGCGTATTGCGGCGGACTTGGTTGATACCGGTGTCGAAATTCAACGCATAATTGGTGGCCTTAATAACAAACCGCGCAAGACTATTGTAACAGAGGCCGCGTCTGTTGCCGCAACGGAATTTTATTTCAAAAATCGCGTTGCGCTTGCGGTAATTGATAACGGGCAATATAAAAATATCGATGGGCGTGGCGAAACGGTTTTGAACTTGCTTGGGCAAATACATGGGTTGGAATACCTTGTGTTATTAAAGGAGCAAAAACCAGATCAAATTGGAATTTCATTGCGTGGTCGTGGGCGGCCGGTGAATACGGTTGCGATTGCGCTTGGTGGCGGTGGACATGAATTTGCCGCGGGTGCGGTTGTGCACGACAGTTTGGAAAATGTGAAAAAGAAAGTCTTAGATTTGTTGGCCAAGGAGGTAAAGAAAAAATGTTAAGGAAATTTTTGTTTATGATTTTTGCACTGTTGCCGTTAAATGTTTTTGCGGCCGTGGATTCATCGGTTGTTGCGCGCGTGGAAAAATACTTGAACGGAATTACTGGAATAACCGGCGATTTTGTGCAGACGAATAATGGCAAGACAGAGCAGGGGACTTTTTCATTACTGCGCCCGGGGCGCGTGCGTCTTGATTACAAAAATTTGCCGATTCAATTGATGGCGGACGGTTCGGATTTGTATTTCTATGACGAATCGTTGGACCAGATTACGACTGTGCCACTGACCAGTACACCGGCTGGAATTTTGGTGCGCAAAAAAATAGATTTGCAAAACGCCGATATCAATGTTGTGGATACGACCGAAGGTGCAAAGACCTTTGCGTTAAAGATGAATCTGCGCGGGCAAGAAGGTTTGGGCAATATGACGATTGTGTTTGATAAAAAGCCCGTCGCGCTGAATTCTTGGACGATTGTCGATGCGGTTGGAAATAAAACTGATGTCGTGTTTAGTAATTTGAAAACTAAAACTGATTTCGGTAAAAATTATTTTCAAATTCAACGCCATAAAACGGTCAGCACCAGTGGCGGCGATGATTTCTATGATTAAAAATGTTTGGAATAAGTTGGGCTGAATTTATCGTAATTTTGTTGGTTGCCGTTTTGGTAATACCGGCGCGGTATTGGCCTGATGTGGCGCGTGCACTTGCGCGGGCGGTGAAATTTATCCGTGCGATAGTTTGGAAGATTACGGACGCATCTGAAAAAATCAAAGAACAAATTGAAATGGAACAACCAATAACCGACATCGTGAATACTACGACGAAAGATATGTTGGATACTATATCGGTGCGGCGCAAAAAACGAAAGACGACCAAATGAAGAAAATGACAATTATGCAACATTTCGCCGAACTGCGTCGCCGCATTTTGTGGACGGTTGCGTTTTTCCTTTGCGCGTTCGTTGGTGGTTGGTTTGTTGCGCCCTTTGTGCAAGAGTTTTTGACCGCGCCGCTGATTGCGGTGTGGAATGATGCGCAGTTGCTCTATACGGGAATAACCGATGGTTTGATGGTGCAATTGTCTATTGCTTTGTTGGTTGCTATTATGGCGACAACGCCGTTCGCGCTGTATCAGGTGTGGAAATATGTTGCGCCGGGACTGCATAAAAACGAAAAGAAATTCGTGATTTCGATTTTTATTTTTTCGCCGCTGTTGTTTGTTGCGGGCGTTGCGTTCGCGTTTTATTTGCTGTTCCCGTTTGTGTTCAAATTTTTTATAGAATTAAATATGGACGCGCCAGTGCCGGCGGTAATAATGCCGGCGGTGCGCGACTATATAACATTTGCAATCGGATTGTTAAAGGTTTTTGGAATTGCGTTTCAATTGCCGTTGGTTTTGGTGTTGCTGAATCGTGCGGGCGTGTTGCCACGCGAACGTGTTGTCGCGATGCGGCGATACGCAATAATTTTTATCGTAATCGCGGCGGCGGTTTTAACGCCACCCGACATAGTGTCACAAATCTTGCTCGCCGTGCCGATGTTGGCACTGTTTGAATTGAGTATTTTGTTGATGAAGAAGTGATAATGAGTGTTAGTGGCTAGTGTAAGTGGTTAGTGCGTGGGGCAAAACCCCACGTTTTTGTTGTTGCGGACCAAAGTTCCCCTCTGTCGCGCCTTTGGTGCGACGAAGAGAGGGGTGGCGGGTAGCACCCGCCGGGGTGTGGTATTCCGAATAATTCATAAAAAGATAAAGACCACCTCCCGGCGTTTCACGCCGTACTCCTCCGCAGGAGGAGAACTTAATTTTTTATTTTGAATAAAGTCAGATATATGATATAATGTGTGTGAATCAGGTGGGAACCTGGTTCGGGGCTGTAGCAGGCCTACAAACTCCGGTGCAATGCATCGTAATCCGACTTTGTTTTTTTCATTGTTGCGATTTTCATGTCTTGCACCGTCTTGAAATTTTCCCCGATCGTGTGGTTCGGGGTGCCATTGGGATATACAATAGGATTAAACCCCGAAGTCCCATGGAATCATTGAGTTTGTGATTTGCTAACACCCCGACCGCTTGGTTTCCCATGCGGTTTTTTCATTAGTGGTTAGTGGGGGAAAAGTGAAAAAAATTTTATTATTTTTAATTCTGTTTATTCCGCAAATTGTTCGGGCGGATGATGCGGTTGTGTCCGATGATATGGTAAAACAGTTGGAACTTTCGAAATTAAAACGTGAAGTAAGTGAACTTGAAATCAAACTTTCCGAATGCAAACGAAAGAATAAAAATTGGCGCACGGCAACATGGATTGGTGCGGCGGGAACGGTTGCAACCGGCACCGCGGCGATAGTGCAGGGTGTAAAACTAAATAACCTTAAAAAAGAAAAAGCGAACGCAAAACAAAATGAAAAATAAAATTGTAATTTTAATTGGAATGTTTGCGTGCTGTGCGGTGCACGCAGAAACGGACTATATCGATATACAAATTCGCGAATTGCAACAACGTCGTGACGCATTACAGGCGGAATTGGACGCGTGCGAAGAAAACACGCGCAAATTCAAAATCGCCGGTGTTGCAACACTTGGGGCGACGGGTGTTGGTGTGGTTGGAAATATCGCGTTGCATAACGAAATTAAAAAAATTGAACAGTCCAAAAACGGCGGTGGGTATAGCGGCGGTGGTTCGGGTGGTACATTAAAAGCGGATACACGTTCAGAAGAGCAAAAGGGAAATGATGAGTGTCAAACTTTGTACTGTGTGGATTTTCCAGACGAAGCCGCGGAGTATGGGTGTGAGTGCTAATTAAAGAACAACAAAAACCAAAAGGAGAAAAAATGAAAAAAACTTTGTTGTCAGTTGGTGCCGCGTTGGCGGTAATTGGTTCGGCGTGTGCGGCGCCGAGTTTAAGTGATCGTAAGGCGTTGTGTGAAGGACACCCAGATAAATATGTTTGGGTGGAAAAGACGAAGGCCTGTGTGCCGATAAACCCGTGTAAATCAGATAATAGCGCAATACAAGAAGCATATTGCAATAGGGTATTCAAGAATGTGCAATTAGACAATTGGACCGAAGGGGTCACCGCGGTAAAAGCATATTTACAAAAATATCTTGCGGTTGATATGACAAATAGTACTAGGGTACTGCGGCGCGAAGTGGATACGAGTGTTTTTGGACAAGATTATATACCTGCAAAAACAAGTGATGGTGGATATATGATGTTTGAATTTGATGATTTATCTGATATTGCAGGTGGTGACAGGTATGATGGGGCTGTTGAATGTTCATGTATTATACAAGGAGGAACATATAGTTTCGTTACTACCGAAGGTAATGGTTTGTATTGTTTGAATATGGATGAATCGGATTGTTCTGATATTTCTGAATTGGCATCTAGTATATTAAGAAATGTTTTATTTACTAGTGAATATAAAGAAGATTTTTTGCTCGGTGGAAATGTTTATAAAGGTTGTAAATTTATTGTCGAAAAATAAATGCACCCCACCCGATCGGGTGGGGATTTTAGTTTGGGAATATTGTTTTTTGTGATATAATTCGGGTATGTGGAATTTTATTCGGGCTTTTGTGGTCTGTGCTTTTGGCGCGTTGGTTGCGTCGTGTGATTTGCAACCTAAAATTGTTGCGTTGCCCGATACAGTTGGCGAATTTATTTCATCGCGATATCCAACATTACTTGCCGACCCAAAGACCGAGCCGGAAATTTATAATTCGGCGGTTTCGGATTATGGTGTGTATGCGTCGCCTGATTTATATGGGTCGGGGGCGGTTGATGAATATATAAACTATTCCGCGGTTGATGATTATGTGTTGCCGGAACAGGTTGAATATGCACCGCAAGAGCCGGAATCAATCGCCGAATCGGAAACGCCCGTGCCCGTCGAAGAAGTTGAACCAGAGACGGAAGAGGTTGCGCCGGTTGAAACCGAATCGGATGTGTTGGAAATTCCAGATTACGAACCGGATACACTTTCCGTTCCCGCACGTGCGGCGGCGGGCACAGTTGTTGTGCGGCGTGGTGATACGCTGTATGCGATTGCGCGCGAACACAATATGACGGTTGATGAAATCGCAAAGATAAATAAACTTTCCGCACCGTATATGATTCGTGTTGGGCAAATTTTGAAAATTGAAAAACCAATTGAAAAACCGAAACCTGTTGCGGAAAAGAAAATTGAACCAAAGGTTGAAAAAAAATCTGAACCAGTTGTGAAAGAAAAACCAAAGGAAACTGTGAAAGAGTTGCCGAAAGAAAAAACCGATGTGCGTGTGCCGGTGAAAACGATAAAGGTTGAAAAGGGTGATACTTTGTATTCCATTTCGCGCGCGTATGCGGTGCCGGTCAATGATTTGGCGGTGATGAATAATTTGTCTGCGCCGTTCGCGTTGCGTGTTGGCGACAGTTTGCGGGTGCCTGATTTGGCGGAACGTGTGCCGGTAAAGAAAGATGTGGCGCCGAAAGCGGAACCGGTAAAGTCGCAGCCAAAATCCGAAACTAAACCGAAAGAGCAGGCGAAGCCAAAAGCAAAAACCGAGACCAAATCGCAACAAAAGTCGCAACCGAAAACCGAATCGAAAAATCAAACAAAGCCAAAACCGGCGGAAAAAACGAATCAGAAAAAAGTGACGGAAACGAAAAAGACCGCTGATAAAAAAACATCAGAGAAAAAAGTTGCGGTCGCAAAAACGGAAACACCAAAGATGGTGGCGCGTTCGTCGAATAAGTTTTCTTGGCCGGTGCGTGGAAAAATCTTGTCCAATTTTGGTGCAAAAAATGGCGGGCTGTATAACGACGGAATAAATATTTCGGCGGCGTTTGATTCAACCGTTGCCGCGGCGGAAAATGGCGTTGTTGCGTATGCGGGCAACGAAGTGCGTGGTATGGGAAATTTGATTATCATTCAGCACAGTGATGGGTGGATGACGGTTTATGCGCATTTGAATTCTATGTCGGTGCGGCGGGGTGCGCGTGTTAGTGTCGGTCAGAAAATTGGCACGGTTGGTCAGACCGGAAAAGTTACATCGCCACAGTTGCACTTTGAAATTCGCAACGGGACCAAGGCACACAATCCGATAAATTATTTGAAAAAATAAAA
>JAGCDW010000050.1 GCA_017650945.1 Alphaproteobacteria bacterium
GTATGTCAAAATCGCGCGCGATGCACAGCGGTATCCCCAGACACTTGGGTTTTATGTGACGGAATTTAACGCGTACAGGGAACAGTGATGAAGAAACTTTTGGGATTTTTATTCGGACTTGCGACCATGATTATGGTCTTTGGCGCGATTTATGTTGCCGCGTCCATCTATGACACTTCCGAAAAGTTTGCCGTGGAACCGCGGTTCTTGCGAACCAGTATTCAGTCCAACGATTTGCCTGGAATGCCTCATTCGTGGGCAGAGGTTGGAAAACGCAAGTTGCGCGATTGGCTGATTCAGAAATATGTGACGGAATATTTTTACGCTGTGCCGGATAAAGAAGATGTCGCAAGGCGGGATACGCGGCGTTCGGTACTGGCGCGGATGTCGGGCGCGGCGGCGTTGGAATATTGGCGACAAAATGAATTGCCGGAAATTGAAAGTTTGGTCGCAAGTGGGGCGCGGCGGACGGTGACCGTGTTTAATGAAATCTATCGCCCGGCGGCAAGTAATTATTGGCGGGTTGATTATGAACTGAAAACATGGTATAAACCAAATGACATGTCGGAAAGTCCAAAGATAACACGCGGAACAATGTATCTTGATTTGGGCGATGAGTATCGCGTGGGGCATATCGGCGATGTCCTTGAAGGCGATGTTCATGGCGCATTGAAACGCGGAATTGATCCGGCACTGGTTTTCGTGTTCAATGTGCAACGGGTCTTGGTGGAAGAGAAGTAAAAGTGAAAAAATTTATTGTTGGAATTTTTGTCTGCATTTTATCAATCTGCGCGCGCGCGGACGAGTTTGATGATGTCTTGGCGGACAGCAATATAAATTTCGATGATTACTATATCGAAACGCCGGAAACGGGCGATATGGAGTGCAGTTTGGATACAGTATCGCTGAACGCGGGCGCGGTGGCTTTGCCGGTTGCGGACTTTGATATCGCGGGAATCATGCTGGGCCAGGATTTTGACGAGGTAAGATTTATCGTCGATGCCGATGGCCTTTATGCCGAACGGCCCAAAAACAGCGTTGTGTATTCTATGCATCCTGATTGGAAATATAACCTTGATTATGAATGCAGACGGCAAAAAATTTATGCGCCGGCGGCGTTGGAGAAATGTATAAATTCACTTGCGCGGAATCGTGGCGTGTTGTATGCATCTGAATTGCACTTGGTGCGCAGTGTAACCGGCGAAACGATTGATGTGTTCTTTACAAGCAACGCAACTGATAATGTTGTATGGAAAATTGTTTATAAAAACGATACTGCTGAAATGGAAGGCGATGCGGAAAAGTTTGAAAATCAACGCGATAAGAAAACTATGTATTGGTGGCAAAATGTTGTCGATAAATACGGTGCACCGAATGCGGGCGCAACACGGTGGGCAAGTTCGGATAATTCTTTTGATCCGATGATGACGGCATATTCGGGGGAACTGGAATTGCTTGACTGTGGCAAGCATACAGAAGATAGCACGCTTAATGTGCAACAGTCCCAGGATAATTTTGCCGCAGAACCCTATGCATTTTAATATGGATTCATACAAGACAGGAATTTTTTCAGAACTTTTTGCATGCGCTTTTTTGATGTTGCATGGATTTCGAATTCTGCATAGGCGTTATACAACCGGCCGAAACACTGGGCGTGCAGAGATTGATATAATTGCAAAGCGCGGGAAACTTATTATCTTTGTCGAAGTAAAAAAACGCAAAACCGTGATGGCGGCGTGGGGCGCAATTACGCCCGCGCAACAACGGCGATTGCGCTTGGCGGCGGAAACATTTTTGCTGCAACGGCGTTGGCGTGGCGATGCACGGTTCGATGTTATCATCGTCCACGGATGGCACATAGATTGGACGAAAAATGCGTTTTAGTGGTTAGTGTTAGTGGTTAGTATGCTCTGGAATTTGTTCGTAATTACGTGGTTATTCCAGAAAGCAAAGTTCCCCTCCTGTGGAGGGGTGTCTCGCTGCAGCGATAGCGAAAGCGGACGGGGTGGTCTTTCATATTCCAGATATTTTATATTTATAAAAGACCACCTCCCCCTTCGGGTACTCCTCCGCAGGAGGAGTACCATGCACTCTGGAATCCACAAAAAACGGGCGCAACCGCGCCCGCACTAACACTAATCACCACCCTATCTAGTAGTTTTTTTAACATTGGTATTACACGAATCAGAAAAAGCAGTTGCTTTCTTTTCGGTGGTACTTAGCATATCAACTTGTTTAGCGCCCGCAATCATGTTTTCTTTACATTTTTGCTGATACATAGCAAAAGCCTGCTCTGCTGTTATTTTGCGTTCTTCTGGGACATTCGACAAACTTTCTTTCATGGCATGCTTCACCCAAGAAGGACATTCGCCCGGCATCAACACAGATAAACTAAGACTCTTTATTTCCTGTGCGGCGGGTTGGGTATCGTCAATTACCATGCCTGCTAAACAAATGTTTTTCTGAGTGAATGCTTGTTTTGGATAAATTTTAATCTGGTCACCACTTTTTGCCATTAAAAGATTTAAAAATTCTAAAATATCTTTAGCCCAGAATTTCACACGCTGCAACACATCAAACTCAAGTCCTTGGTTCAGAACAAAATCAAAGGTTTTGCGTTTTATTGTGCTATATAACTTCTCACGCAGGGTTGTATTTTGTTCATTGTCTTGGGAATAAATATTCACAATAGTATCCACAGAAAATTCTTCTTTTACAAAAGGAAATTTTTCCAAAATTTTTTCAGCGATCGCCTTTAAAAGAACTTTCTTTTGGCTCACAGGGTCACCCCCAGTGTAGATAGCAAGTTTTTTCTTTCCATACAAATAACCCATTGAATGTATCAAACCATCATTGGCTTTACCGTTTCGAATAAGTGTGCCATCAATATCAACCATATTTGTGGTAACAAAATACATATTTGGATTTTCAAGATAGCTTTGCATTATCGCCTTTTCGTCCTCTGGTGCGACACCATTTATATATGATAAATATTTTTGTCCAAATACATAATTAGGGTGTTTTTCTAATACTGCTTTTAACCCTTTCTGGGCATCTTTATTATCTTTCACGCTGCGCCAATAACCATCTATTGAACGATTTGCATAACTGAAATACCCCTGTTCTGCTTTTTCAATTAACTTGTCTAACAAAACATCCCCAATCGGTCGACATAATTCATTAGACATTAAACCATCTTCGTAAATATGGCACAAAGCATGGCTTACTGAACTTATATCATTCCCATGCTCCCTAACGTTTTCGGTTGCATACACGGCCTTTTCAACCAATTGAACGTAATAATCACCAAGTATCGCCAAAACCTCTTTGGGTACCTGGGCTATCTCACCGCGTCTAAAATCATCAGCAAACTGCTCTAACTGTTCTTCTGTAAAGCCGATTTTTTTTGGTTCCGTCATGTTTTACTCTTTTGGTTTCGTTGTATGGCTTTATAATAACACAGAAAACAAATATTGTCAATACGCTATTAAATTTTTTCAAAAAATGCTTTGTAGCAGGTAGCAGGCAACGCCCCCTCTTCGTCGCGTCTTTGACGCGACAGATGGAAAAGACCACCTCCCCCTTCGGGTACTCCTCCGCAGGAGGAGAAC
>JAGCDW010000051.1 GCA_017650945.1 Alphaproteobacteria bacterium
GATGAAAAAGAATACCGAGGAGGCAGAATAATGGCAGTTCGTGCAGCAATTTATCGTAAAAAGGCCAACCCATTAAAGGGCAAGGTCATTGACTATAAAGATGTTAAAATGTTGGGACACTATATCACCGAACGTGGTAAAATCGTGCCAAGTCGCATTAGTGGCGTTTCCCAAAAAGACCAGCGTTTATTGGCAAGGGCGATTAAACGTGCGCGTCATTTGGGTTTGCTGCCGTTTGTGCGCAATAACATCGGGTAAAGATATTTGGGTATAACCCTAACTTTCAACAAAAGGACAGATAAAATGAAAATTATTTTAACGGAAAAAATTACGGGTCTTGGGACAATCGGCGATACGGTAGAGGTTAAAACCGGCTATGCGCGGAACTATTTGTTGCCGAATAACAAGGCGTTGCGTTGGTCGCGCGAAAATGTCGCGTTGTTCGAAGCGCAAAAGGCGGAACTTCAGGCGCGTCATGAAAATGCTCGCAAGGCCGCGGAATCCAAGGTTGATGCGGTCAAAAATGCCAAGATGTACATGATACGCCAGGCGGGCGATACCGGTCAATTGTACGGTTCTGTGTCAAGTCGCGATATCGCGCGGACATTGAAAGAAATTGCGAATGTTGATATTTCTTCGGCCCAGGTTATGTTGGGTTCGCCGATTAAATCGATTGGTGCGTTTGATACGAAAATCGCACTGCATCCGGATGTGATTGTTCCGATTAAGGTCTATGTCGCACGTACAAACGACGAAATCGAAGCGTTGGTCGCCGGCAAGGTCTTGACCTTTGGAACCAAAAAGGTTGAAGAAGAAACCGAGGCGGAGGCGAAGGTCGAAGCAGCGGCGGAAAAATCTGAACCGGTTGCGGAATCCGAAAAAACGGAAGAAGCCCCAGCCGCAGAAGAAAAATAATTTATGTTTTTGTTATACGAACGCCCCGCAGTTGGTTGTGGGGTGTTTTTTTTAGTTGTTCCAATCTTGGTAAACGGTATCTATGTTCACGATTATTGGGATTGTACCGTCAATAAACCTTGTTTTAATAAATTCCTCTATGGCGAGTCCTAAACTTATGCATCCACCGGAACGGTGTTTGTTCGGGTCTGTTGTTCCGTGCAGGTACATATTCGTGCGACCAAAAGTGTTCGTTTCGTTGGCCGGTATAAGTGGAATTCGGTATTGGCCCCACGCAATTTGTTTTTCTTCGGGTTGTTCGTCTTTGTCTTTGTCGCGAACTATATAAACACCGTTCGGGGTTCCGCCGGAATAAGGGATACTTTGGTACTGGCCATTTTGGCAAGATTCGCGTCCAGAATAAGTCGGCCGAACAAGGTATTTTGGAATATTATTTTCACACGCCACCAAGACATTTCCGTTGAATATGATAATTTTATTCGTGCTGATCTTGGTGTCGGTTGGAAAATGAAACGTCTGTGCCCTGTATTTTGCGTTGAGATTCAAAATATTTTCTATATATTTTACATTTGGGATAGTTGGATACAATGGGCAGCTATCATTTTTTGTGGGCGGTAAAATTCCGATGTTGCTTATGCATTTATCAATATCGGCGGTAATTTTTATGGTGGTAGTGGGTTGTGTTTGTTTGTTTTGTGCTAAGGTTTTAGTTAAAGATTCTTTGGTTATAATACAATTTTTAAGTCCTGTTCGGAGTATTGTTTCTTTATCCGTTTCGCTTAGTCCGATTTGTTTTGCAAAACCCGAAGCGGCAATTTGTGTGCCAAGATTTCGTAAAAAATTATTGAATTTAATGTGTGGATTTATTCCTTGTTTATTGGCTTCTTCATTTAATATAGCGATGCTCTGTTTACAAGCATCGTAAAGTAACAGATAGAGTTTGCTTATTTCCCCATCGGTTGCACCTTTAATACAGGTCTCTGATTTGACCAGTGTTTCAAGTAATTTTGTATCTGTGATGTAGTATGCTTTGCCATTTAATTCAAATATCATGATTTGTTGGTCGTCATCCGCGCGTGCCGATAAACATAAAAATAAAGAAAAGACGGCAAGAAGTATTTTTTTCATTTTAATATCTCCGTGCACTTTGTGGCAATAGTTACGACATCTTTAATCGCTTTGATTTGCGTGGCATTGAAAACCGTGGCGGTTGCCGATGCGACCGTTGATGCACCGGCCAAAACATTGGATGCGGTATTAAGATTTTTTTCGCGTCGTTTTCCGGAATCTGTATCATTTTGGCGCGTGGTGTCAGTGTTTGCAATGGCACTGGTTATCGTGCCAGTAAATCCTGTCGTTGCACCAACAATTCCGGCAATTTTTGCACCGTCTGCGCGCGTGTTGATTTTTGATATATCAACCGTATTAAATCCATCACACGCATCTATTATTTGTGTTGCTTCGGTTACATCGATTCCGTCAAGTTGCGCTTGGGCATGGGCCTGTTTTAAATTTGATATAGCGGATTTGCATTTATCAATTTGATTTTGCAAATTCGTATCTGTACGATTTTTGCTGGCAACAATGGCATCGGCAATATTTGTCGCGGTATTACCAGCAAGCAGCCCCGTTCGCCAGTTGCCAAGTTTTTTAGATTGTGCTTCCTTGCGTTTTTTTTCTGCACGTAACGCATCAGCCATTTCGCGGCCAGCGGTTGTTTCGGTTTCATCCATCATTTCCGCCAAGACATCGTATAGTTGACTTTCCGTTTTTATTTCGGTGGCACCCATAGCATCAAGTTTGGCGGTAATGTCTTCAATTTCTTTGTCCCGTTTGGATTTTATAATACCGACCGTTGTTGCACCAATACCAAGACCAGTTCCAATCCCGGTTACAGCGGTGTTTATTCCCGCTATGCGTTTTAATTCGGCAAGTTCAGATTCGATTCCAACACAAGCAGAATATACACCTTGTAACGCGGCGACCAACATATTTTCATTGGCGTACGCGGTGGTTGTAAAAAGAATAGAGATTAAAAAAATTTTTTCGATTAAAAATCTCATACGGGGATTATATCACTTTTTTTACAAAAAGTAAAAAAATCCCCACGAATTTCGTGGGGATTTTTGTATATCGGAATTATTATTTATCCAATGCCTTGATAATCTGATCGTATGGTATCGCGCCTGGGAATGCTTCCTCGCCGATAACCAAATACGGGGTGCCGCTGATTTCAAAACGTTGCGCCAAATCACGAACGTTCTTCAATTCACGTGCGACAACTTCACCGTTCATATCTTTTTCCAACTGTGCAGTGTCAAGACCGGCTTCGCCCGCCAATTTCATGACGTTCTTTTTAATCTTTTCACCAAGTTTGGAACGATCTTTCATATCATCTTGGGTGTAATATTCTTTGTCCATCAACAATTTATCCAATGCGGCGGCTTTGTCGTTGCCCTGTAATTTTGCGGCAATAACAGCCTTGGCCGGTGCGTCAGACAATTCGCCGTGGATAGAAAAGTTTTTCAAGACAACGCGGACGTCATCGCGACCTTCCATCACACGGGCCAATTCGCCATGAACACGACGGCAATATGGGCAGGAGTAATCAGACCACAAGAAGATGGTTTTTTTCGCGTCTTCTTTGCCCCAGATTGGTGCATCGCCAATCATGTCTTTCAAGTTCGAACGAACATATTTGCGAATCGCCTTGTTCTTTTCGGCGTTCTGTTGTTCCTGCATCGCGGATACCATTTCCTGTAGGATCATTGGGTTTGTATGTGTCAGGTAGTACGGTGTGTACAAACGGCAGACACAGCCAGCAATCAAAATGATAGCAATCAATTTGATTAATTTTTTGATTATCATAGGACTGGATTCAGATTTTTTGCC
>JAGCDW010000004.1 GCA_017650945.1 Alphaproteobacteria bacterium
CAGCAACGAAGTTGCCTGGGTTCACACGATAGTTGGTGAAAACAAGTGCAAAGCACGCAGTTTGAACCTTACGTGTGGTGAGCGAATGCGAACAAATCCCTCACCATCCGCCATAAAAATTAAATGGTCGTCATCGACCGTTTTTTTATTATTTGCCATTATCAAGATTCTATTTTAGCATTTTGTAAACAAAATTGATCGGAACTATTAGTAATCCTAAGAAGATAGTGGCCAGCCACTGCGTTGTGCTTAGTGGTTCCAATGCCAGTATATTTCCGCCAAAGGTAACACATGCATAAAGACCGGCAAAGGCAACAAATGTTATAATCAAAAACATTGGATTTTTGGACAGCCCAGAAAAGATATTAAACCCACGCACGCGGACACAGAATCCGTTCAGCATCGCCATAATTATTATCAATGCGAACCGCGCCGACATTGCCGCATCGCCAAAAATCGCGACAAACGGTTCGGCAAGGGTCAATGTGAATATAAACACACCCGCGATTGTCGTCCAGAGAACGCCCGCAACTGTGTCACCGGTGATAAGTTTTGCGTTCTTGCCCGCCGGCGGTTCGTTCATATATTCTATGCGCGGTGGCTCACCCCCGAATGCAAGTGAATTTAGACTATCAATTACAATGTTTATTATCAATATTTGAACAGCCATCAATGCCTCTATACCAATAACCAGCGGGAACAAAATACTTATCGCGACCAGTATAAAGTTTATTGGCAATTGGAATCGCAAGAATCCAGTAACATTATGCATAAATGTCCGGCCAACCAGGATACTGTTGCCAATGGACACAAAGTTGTTGTCGGTTATTATAATATCGCTTGCTTCCTTGCATACATCGGTGCTGTCGCCCATGGCGTATCCGACATCCGCGCCCTTTAAAGCCGGCGCATCGTTTGTGCCATCGCCACACATACCGATACAAAGCCCCATTTCACGCGCGATTTGAACAAGGCGCAATTTAGTATGCGGCGTTGCGCGCGCGATTACCCGTATTTTGGGCAAAATACGTTTGATTGACGCATCCGACATTTTATCAAATTCGATTGCGGTTATTGCGATATCGTTCGGGTTTTGCACAATTCCGCTTTCGTGCGCAATAACCCGCGCAGTTTCCAAGATATCGCCCGTTATCATCATAACCGACACGCCCGCCCTGTGCAGTTCGGCCACCATATCGGCAACACCGGGACGAATATCATCACGCAACGCAGAAACACTTACAAAGGTCAGACCCTCTGGCATTTCGCCCGATGTATGCGGCCCATCATAATACGCTGTTGCGATAACCCGCATGGCGCGGCGCGCATTGGACAGGATAATTCGCCGCACCGTTGCGCGATTTAGCGGTTGCGTTTTGCCGCCTGCATCCATATAAAACCGCGAATGCGCAAGGATAATTTCCGGTGCCGCCATGACATAGGTGCGCGGACCGTTCTTGGTCTTGACCGTTGTGGCGGAAAACTTGGTTGCGCTATTAAAAAGCGTTTTATTCATAACCGGATTTTCACGCTTTATCGTCGATACCGCTTTGTGATTCAGTCCCAACACCCCAAACAGCGCACGTTCCGTGCTGTTGCCGCCAACGATTTGTCCGTCTGCGTCAAGCATCGCACGACCGTTTAGCACGATATTATTCATCAGCAGCCGCACCGCCACGCCACCTGTATCCCTATTAAAACCTATATTCGTCCCGTCGCCAGTGTAATTCGCCACGGGCTGCATTTTTCCGTATGTGATTGTGCCGGTTTTATCGGTGCAGAGCAATTGTATGTTGCCGGCCTCTGGAATCTTATTCGGGTTTTTCGCAAGCAAGTTTGCCTTGGTCATTTTATGCGCGTTTTGCGCTGTTATGATTTCGATGATAAACGGCAGACCTTCGGGAACCGCCGCCACGAATATAGTAAGCCCCAATGTTATCGCATGCGCAACCGTAAATACCACATCGCCAAAGCCATTAAATCCATACAGATACCAATGCATAACAACCATGATAACCGCAATACCAAACGCACAAATTCCGCCGATTTCACCAATAAGCGCTGCAAGGTGGTCAAGCCCCCTTTGCAATGCCGTTTTTTCTTCGCCTATATCGGTCAGTGTCTTTAATATCTTGGCGTTTTCGGTGTCCAGCCCGACCCGCGCGACACACATGGCGCCGCCACCACCGTGTACCGTTGTTCCGGCAAAGACATAGTTCGCATTGGTATAATCATTCGCGGTTATCGGTGCCGCACGGTTATATTTGAAATTCGGAATTGGCGATTTGTGCACTTCTTCGCTTTCGCCGTTTAGCACGGAATTATTCACAGAAATGTGCCCGTGAACCAGGTATCCATCCGCCGGAATTCTTTCGCCGGCCTGGAGCAACACTATATCGCCAACGACTATTTCGGTACTGTCTATATTGCGTATGCGCCCCCCACGGATTACATTGCACCGCAGGGCCGATGCCCGACGGCGCAGTTCTATTGTGCTGCGTTGGCTGCGCAGGTGCGTGATAACATTTACAATCGCAACGATGATAACGACTATGCCAATGCCAATCGCCTCGGTAATATCGCCATAGCCAAGCATCGCGAGGCCGATAAATATCACCGCCATTATCAGTAAAATTAGGTTTATTTTCGTACGAAAGACATCAACCAAGAAATCCCATGCGCTTTTGACCCGCGGATCAGGCATAGTGTTTGTGCCGTATTTCTTACGGCTTTGCGCAACGGCCGCCAAAGATAGTCCGTTTAGTGTCAAAATCCCCCCTGCTCTGTGCGATTATTTTACCGCATTTCGGGTATTCGGGGCAAGGGGAAATTTTGGGATTATTTATTTGTAACTTGCATAATTGATTGTAATATATGCCCGTATTTGATTATTGCCGTTTCGTCGGGTGCAACCAAGAAATTTGCCACGTTGACTATGACCAAATTTGTGTCATTTTGTGTCATTCTTATTGCGGTTATTTCTGGGATTTTCCCCATCAATAAATCCACGCAGTCCTTGGCAGGCACGCGAACAACGGAGGCAACCTCATCGGATTGAATATGAAAATCTGTAAAACCGATCGACAACTTGTTCATATACACATGCGCAAAGGCGCGGTCGTGCCAATTTTTTTCGTCTTTATCTTGACGCCAAAATCCAATTTGCAATGGCATCGCATTTGATGCATCGGTATCAACACCGATTTCTTCCATGATTTCACGGCGGAAAGCATCACGCACCGTTTCGCCCGCCAACACATGCCCCGATGCGGTCGTGTATAGTTTGCCAGAATCAGCGCGTTCTTGAAAATACGCATTGCCGTCATCATCATACATCCAACAATGAACAGTTTTGTGCCACAGCCCCCGTTCGTGCACGGTTTGACGTGATTCTGTACCGACTTTATTCATATATTCATCATAAATATCAAGATTTTCCATGGGGCACCTTCCTTTTGTGGTATAGTAATAAAATCAGCCGGAATTTGTAAATCAAAAAATCCACCATCCGGTGGATTTTTAAGATTTTAACATGGCGGAGATGATGGGATTGCTTCGCCACCTTGCCTCATTCGCTTTGCTCACCGGCATGCTCTCGCCTGCCTTTCGGCTGCGGTTCGAACCCACGACCCATGGGTTCGAATCCCGGCATCGACAAAACAAAAATGAAACGCCCGAATGGGCGTTTGATTTTTGTGGCGGAGATGATGGGATTCGAACCCATGATACGGTTGCCCGTATACCACATTTCCAA
>JAGCDW010000052.1 GCA_017650945.1 Alphaproteobacteria bacterium
AATCATTGTTTGAAGCAAGCCCATTAACGTCACTCAACGAACCTTGATCCAACATACCGACCGTATAACCGTTTAACGTGGTGCCGGCGGCATTGGTCAAAACCAATGCCGGAACATATGCAGAGAAATTCGCTTTTGGTACCTCAAAAAACAACACCTTGTCCGTGGTGATTTTATCTTGTTTGGTTGTATCGACATAGTATTTTGATGTGACTGTTTTCTGGTCCAATAGTTCCTGGGCCGTTGGGTCCGCAAACGCCGGCATTGCAACCACCGCCGCAATTATTGATGTTGTTATCAATGTTTTTCTCATTTTTTTACTCCCTGTTGTTTGTTGTTGTTCATACAAAAAAACCGCGTTGGGAAACCAAGCGGTCGGGGCGTTGAGAAATCACATCAAAGAATGACCCTATTGGACTTCGGCGAACCTATTTTATATCCAATAGCACCCCGACCGAAGTCGGGGGATTGCACAATAAAAAAAGACGCCAAGGCGTCCCTAAACTGTGCGGATTACGACAGTTTTTGTCGCCTTTGATGTGGGCTTCTCAGGGCCCCGAACCAGATTCCCACCTGATTCAATTCTTATGATATCATGAATCGGTATTTTTGGTCAAGGGGATTTTAATGTTATAGTTCCACTTTTTAGAAAACGTATCTGAATTCGGCACCGCCGTTCCATCCGTTTCTTGCACCATCATGACGGCCGATGTTCATATTCAAACTAAAACCTTCAAAGTTTTGTGAAAGCACGATGCCATATTCAAAATGGTTATTTATATCTAATTTGGGAACCCCAGCATAATTCAAATCAACCTTGCCGCCCGTTCTGAAATTCATTATATATCCAACGTGCGCGCCAATTGAAAGCCCATCTCCAACATTCCCAAGCACGTCTAACATCGGGCTTAGTTCGAAAAATCCAAAGTCTTGGTTCGTGATATTTTCACCACCAGACGATATATAACTTGCGGAATCTATCCATGTGTATCCCGCCCGAAATGCTGGGCGAAACGAAATATCATCGTCATAATCAAATTCATATGCGGCGTTTGCCATGATGCCGGCATAGAAATTATTAAAATCGTCAGAATAGATTACAGATTTAACATCGTTTACCGCAAGCCCAAAATCAGCCATCGCCGCCAATTCAAGTTTACCTATTTTCTTGCCAAACGATGCGCCAATAAATGCGCCGTCTGTGTCCATGTCCATCGATTCGTTCCGTGTGTGTGCCCCGGAATACCCACCAAAGAATTCCATTCTTGTCGCATTAAATTCGTTACCGTACGCAATGAACGCAAGGTCCGAAGTACTTTTAAGGTGCGGATACGATTTGAATTTTACGTTATCTGAAAAATGCTGCCATCCGATACGGAAACTTTCGTCGCTATTTTCGCCGCCACTGCGACCGGTAACAAGTGGTAAAACACCCGTATCATCGCCAAATTCACCGTAATACAGCATCTCGCCATATGCATCGGGGTCTTGGTCATCATTTGTAACAGCCGGTTTTGTGTGTGTTGTTGCAGATTTTACAACCGATGTTTTTCCCATCGGAACAAACACACGGTTCGCAATTTCATGCTGTGCGGTCGCGATGTTATGCGCAGAAACAGAATTCGCATAAATTCCAAAATCCGCAGAATGCGCAACAGACGTGATTAAAATTCCAATCAATGCATATTGTGTTTTCATAAACTCTCTCCCATTTTCGTTCCCTTGTATTATATCACTTAAATACGCTATAAAAAAGTTTTTATTGTGATGGGTAAAAAAATTATTTAATATATCGTCCATGAAAAACGAAATAAAATTAGAAAAACCGATTGTTATGGTCGGCCTGATGGGGGCTGGCAAAACAAGTATTGGACGCGCACTGGCGCATCATTTGGGCGTGCCTTTTGTCGATTCGGATAAAGAAATTGAACGCGCCGCCGGATGCAGCGTTGTCGATATTTTTTCAATGTATGGTGAAAAAGAATTCCGCCGTGTCGAAGAGCGCGTTGTACGGCGATTACTCGATTCGGAACCACGGGTAAAGGTTCTATCCACCGGTGAAGGCGCTTTTATTACACCCGAAATTCGTGAAAAAGTTTTAAGCGATGCAATTAGTATTTGGTTAAAAGCGGACCTGAATTTGCTTGTCAAACGAACACAGTTTCGTGATACGCGACCACAACTTTTACATACAGATAGTAAAAAAATCCTTGCCCAATTGATTGCAGAGCGGTATAACACATATGCAATGGCGGATATAACCGTTGAAACGTTTGACGAAAATCTGCGTAAAACGCTTGGTACGGTAATTGATGCTCTGCGAGAACACATCAACCAAAAAGGAAAAAAACATGAGTAAATTTTTAAAAGAATTTCGGGAATTCGCGGAACGCGGTAGTGCAATCGACATGGCCATCGGTATTATCGTTGGATCTGTGTTGACCAGTGTTGTTAACTCTCTTGTTGCCGATGTTATTATGCCACCGATTGGACTTTTGATTGGCGGTATCGATTTTTCACAGTTCTTTATTGTGCTTTCCGGCGGTGCGGGTCAGAGTTTTAATACGTTGGCTGAGGCCCAGGCCGCAGGCGCAAAAACAATGAACATCGGATTGTTCTTAAATACATTGGTAAGTTTCATCATCACGATGTTCGCGGCTTTCCTTATTGTGCGCACCGTTAACAAAATGAAAAGCAAAAAAGCCATTACAACACGCGCATGTCCGTATTGCAAGCAGACTGTTGATATGACCGCAACGAAATGTCCGCATTGCTGTTCGGAATTAGAAGCGGGGGAAATCAAACCCGCTGAAGAAAGCGATTTGAACAAGGGTCTTAAGAAATTAAAACGAATTGTAAAATTGAAAAAATAATTAAACGCCCCAAATGGGGCGTTTTAATTGCATCAAAATTATTTTAACTTGTCCGCAAGTTCGGAAATCGCGATTGCGTACCAATTTGAGTTATTCCATTTCTTTATACGATAAAAATTCGGATACGTTAAATACGCCGTTATTACCGGTTGCGGAGCAATATCCGCATCCATATCTTCCACAGGTTCGGGTAAATTCGCAACATCTGCAACCAAACCCGCAACCATTTCACCATGTGGTATCGCCGTTCCGTCTGGATTTAAAACCCCCATGCGCGCCCATTCATTCAATGTCTTTTTTGTTTTTCCATCAAGCATAGATGTATCAAAATCCGCCGGTAAAATTACACGACGTGTGATACGTTCCGCCTTGTTCCAGCCAAGTTTATTTAGGTAATTTCCCGCACTGGCCATCGCATCGCCAACACTGTCGATAATATCAATACGACCATCATTATTTCCATCGACCCCGTATGACGCAAGTGTTGTTGGAATAAATTGAAAATGCCCCATTGCGCCGGCCCAACTGCCCCTTATCCTGTTTATATCCAATGAATTTTTGTCCGCGATTTTCATCAAAGCCAATAATTGTTCACTAAAAAATTTTTCACGACGGCCATCGTAAATAAGTGTAAAAAATGCATCAACTAATCTGTGGCGCGCCTTTACTTCGCCATAGTTCGATTCCATTCCCCAAAATGCCAAAATTACATTCGATGGCAATCCATAAGTATTTTCAACACGTGAAAGCAACGTTGGGTATTTCGATTTCATTTGATGCCCGCGCGCAATTCGTTTTGAATTTACTGTACGTTTTAAATAATCATCCAGTGTCAATTTAAATTCAGACTGATTCTTATCACTCTTTACAATAGACGGAATAAATGCAGGCGAACGCAATGTATCATTTATTGTTGATTCTGAAATATTTTGTGCCGCCGCACGTGCGCGAATATCATCCATTACCCTCGTCCAACGCGACATATCAAATTCACCACTGTCGGCGAGTGCCGCACAAGAAAATAATACTGCGAACAACGAGACAATTTTATGCACAACCCGCCCCATATTTTAGAAAGAATACTTAAATCCAAGATGAACCCCAAACGATTGCCAATCGGCATACTTTAATGCCTCGCTAACATTTTCGGTATGCGCCGGCACCGTTTGCAAATACGGCAAGCCATTTTCATCAACAGCGTATTGGCCATTTTCATCCATCACAAATTCAGTATATTCGGCAACATAAAGTTTTCCAGGTATCTTGCCGACATGGAAGAAATTTGTATCAACCTTTATCGCCAATTGCAACCTTGATGCGACACGAACATCGTATTCCATTTCGGCCGCATAGGTGTATGAACCATTGGTTCCTTCATCCAAAAAACTTGGGTTCTGTTGCCAATCGGTCCGGTTCGGCCAAATGCCTTCGGATGAATATTTTGGCAATCCGACCTGAAAATAAAAGCGCAATTTGTCCGCAAGTGTCATTTGCTTTTCTATTTCCAGCCCAAAGTAAAAACCACTCCACGTAGTATTATAAATATGCGTCAGTCCACCGACCTTTATCGGCCCATCACCACCAATGATAACACAGTCCCCCTCATACACACCCCACGGTAAATCGCCCATCGTTTGCGCATTGTAATCCATAGTATGCAAAACATCACCGAGATAAGTTACATAACCCGTTGATGAACCATTTTGGTTTACAACCTTGATATCTTCAGGTCCCATACAAACCTGGTACCAGGTTTCAGGTGGTAAAACGTCGATTGGCAAAGAATAATAATTTCCGTCTTCATCGCCATAAACATATTCACCAAGGTTTGTCATAAGTGGCAAATATATTCCTTGGTTCGGATAAAGATGGTCAGACATTTCCAAGTTGTGTTTAAAGATTTCATATCCAATCACCGGCGACAATTTCCATCCACCAATATTCCAGATATGCTTCGCACCAATTCCCAAACGCAAGTGATGCGAATCGCCGGACTGTCCCCCCATGGAAATTGTAAATATGCCGTACGCCGGATCAGACCAATCGTATGGTTCCAAATCATAATCCATAGACAGACCGCCACTTGACATTTTACCATACGCATAATCAGCAAACGCAAACATATCAAAATTGCCAAATGAAAAGACATGGCGACCACCAACATTTACCTCGTTAAAAACCATATCGTCCCATTTGAGTATAGAATTTACACTAGTTTTAAATTCAAAATTTGCAAAACGACGTGAATACCCGGCATAAAGTGATGTTGAACGTTCCTGTTCCGGGGCCAAACCAACACCATTTACGGTCATTGTTCCCGCATTTACATAGGTTAAATTTTCAGCATATTCTTCAATCGTTGGTATCGGGCGATTACGCTTTTCAGTTGTATAAGAGTATGTTCGGGTTCCAACAACCTGTTTCTCACCAGTTTTACCAATATATTTTGTATAACCATTGTCGGCATACGCACCATAATTTGACTGATTAGTGCTAACCGCCTGGTCATCTTGATAATAAACCGGCACACCTTCATTTGCCGCAAACGCAGCAACACTAACCATTAACGCCGGCAAAAAAGATATTGTTCCCCGTTTCATCACTTCACTTTCATGTCGATATTATAACATCGACATTATTTTGTAAACAACTATTTTAACGATAGACACATTTTTATTGCAGATTTTTATTCTAGTTGTAATATCGGGCTTATGAACACAGCGCACAACATTTATATTCATGTTCCGTTTTGTATTTCAAAGTGCAATTATTGTGCCTTTTTCTCGCGTGCATGCGCAACCCCAGATTGGGATTCGTATGCTGAAAAAATTATTAGCGAAATAAAATACTGGCATAATATTTTGGGACGAATTGCGGTGCCAACAATTTTTTTTGGTGGCGGGACACCATCAATTATGCCGACAAAAATTTTCGCAAAAATACTAAATGCAATTCGAAAAAATTTTGAAGTATTAAATAACACGGAAATTACAATAGAGGCAAATCCTAAAACACTTGATGCGACGCGTTTGCGTGAGTTTTGTGATGCGGGTGTAAATAGAATTTCAATTGGTGTGCAATCTTTTGATGATGAAAAACTGCGATTCCTTGGACGCGCACACAACGCCGATGACGCACGCCGCTTGATTGATGACGCAATGGCACAGGTAAAAAATGTATCAGCTGATTTTATATATGGGTTGCCAAGTGATTCCGTGGACGATGTTATTAAAACTTGTACCGAGATAAATAAAATCGGACTTCCACATTGTTCTTTGTATGAATTGACGATAGAGCCCATTACTCCGTTCGGAAAAATGAATTTGCAAATGCCTTCTAATGAAACGATGGCGGAAATGTATATGGCGATTGCGAAAAATTTGAAACTGAATCGATACGAAGTTTCTAACTATGCGGCGGATGGGTCGGAATGTCGGCACAATCAAAATGTTTGGGATGGCGCGCCATATATTGGAATTGGCGATGGCGCGGCTGGGCGAATTTTGATTGATAATATTTGGTATGAAGAAATGGGCGATAGAAAATTATTCAAACCATTATCTGATTCGGAACGTGCGATTGAACGCGTCATAACCGGTATGCGGACGCGGCGCGGTGTTTTGCTTGATGGAACGACAAAAAAAATAATTGATATAGAGTTTGCAAAATCAAATTCAGATATGATAGAGTTTAGACCCGGAAACAGAATTCGCGCAACCGATGCGGGGATTTTGGTTCTTGATAACTTAATCGAAAGGTTGGTGAAATAAAATGCGACATACAGTATTAAACATCTTTGGAATTATTGCCGTCGTGTTGGCGATAATGTTTGCAATAGAAATTAAAG
>JAGCDW010000053.1 GCA_017650945.1 Alphaproteobacteria bacterium
CAGCGAACACTTGCGTCGCAGACAATTATTATCCCTGCGGGGCAAGTCCTCACTTCGTTCGGCCTGGGTCCCGGCCTACGCCGGGATGACAAGTGGGAACAATAATTCCAGATAATCGTCATACCGCAGTATCGGGTCCCGCGCAAAATTTTATTTTGCGTGGGTGATTTCGTGCGGTATCCAGTGTGAGCGGCAGCGAACACTTGCGTCGCAGACAATTATCATCCCTGCGGGGCAAGTCCTCACTTCGTTCGGCCTGGATCCCGGCCTACGCCGGGATGACAAGTGGGAACAATAATTCCAGATAATCGTCATACCGCAGTATCGGGCCCCGCGCAAAATTTTATTTTGCGTGGGTGATTTCGTGCGGTATCCAGTGTGAGCGGCAGCGAACACTTGCGTCGCAGACAATTATTATCCCTGCGGGGCAAGTCCTCACTTCGTTCGGCCTGGGTCCCGGCCTTCGCCGGGATGACAAGTGGAAAGAAAGCGGGATGACCTCATACTTACACTAACCACTTACACTAACACTAAAAAAATCCGCCGAAGCGGATTTTTTCTTAAACTCTACGAACTTTCTTTGGACGGCAACCGTTATGCGGAATACGCGTTGTGTCGGTAATACTCTGCACCACCAAACCGGCATTCGCAAGCCCGCGCACCGCAGACTCACGCCCCTGGCCAATTCCGCGCATAAGGACATCGACAGTCTTCATACCCATTTCGGCGACCTTTTTACCAACCGCATCCGCCACAACAGTCGCGGCGTATGGTGTTGATTTCTTTGCGCCCTTGAAATTATTCGCGCCCGCCGTCGCCCAGGTCAAAACCGCACCCGATTGATCAGTGATTGTGATACGCGTGTTATTATTCGTGGCAACGACATGTGCGATGCCGTGCGAAACTTTTTTTACAACTTTCTTTTTATTTATTGCCATTTTTATTTTTTCCTTTTATTAGATGTCTTCAATTAACTATCGTGTTAATCTCTACCCAACGGGATTACTTACCCTTGACCGCAGACCCTGCGACAACGACACGTTTACCCTTGCGCGTGCGGGCGTTCGTCTGAGTCCTTTGACCACGCACCGGCAAGCGGTTACGATGACGGATACCGCGATATGTTTTCAAATCTTGCAACCGTTTGATATTCATCGCAACCTCGCGACGGACATCACCTTCGACCTTGAAATTCTGTTCGATATAGTTCGAAATTTTGATAACGTCTTCGTCGGTCAAATCCTTTGCGCGCAGACCATCCTTTAATTTCAGTGCCTTACAAATTTGTGCGGCGCGGGTTGGTCCAATGCCGTGGATATATTGCAAAGCGGCCTCGATACGTTTTTCTGTGGGTATATTTACACCTGCTATACGTGCCATTTTTATTTTTCCTTTTTACTTTTTTATTTTTGCCATTACGACAATTCTATACGAATCGGCGCAAAAGTCAAACCTTTGTTTCGCGTAAATTTTAATTACGGAAACGACCTTTCTTTGCGGCGCCTATAACGCCATGATACTGTTTTGCAACCAAATAAGATTGCACCTGGTTCATGGTGTCAAGCACGACACCCGCAACGATTAAAACACTGGTTCCACCAATCATCAGCGGCATTCCAAAGTGCGTATTCAAGATAATCGGCAACACACACACGACAATCAGGTACAAAACGCCAATCGCCGTTACCTTGGACACCATGGAATCAAGAAAACTGACCGTCTGTTCACCCGGACGCACCCCCGGAATATAGCCACCGGCGTTACGCAGGTTGTTACTTGTTTCCTCGGAATTGAACACGACCGCCGTTTGGAAATACGCAAAGAACGCAATCAAAATCGTATATAAAATAATATAAGACCACGCGCCATACGTAAAGAATCCCATAATATTTTGCACAATCAAATTTTCACTTTGAACGAATCGCTGCACAAACGCCGGCAACATCATAATAGACGAAGCAAACACCGGCCCCATAACGCCCGACATATTGACCTTTATCGGCAAATAAGACGCGTTCGTATTCACAACACCGTTCGCCATAACCTGACGCGGATAAAGAATCTGCACACGACGTTGCGCCAATTCAAAGAACGCAATCAACGCGACAATTCCAACCACGAATAAAATCACCAAAGCAATCATCGCCGGCGACATTTGCCCCACAGACCCCAGTGACACGATTTTCGCGACACCCTCTGGAATCTGTGCGATAATGCCCGCGAAAATCAGCAACGATGCGCCCTGCCCTATGCCACGCGCAGTGATTTGTTCCGCAAGCCACATAACAAAAACCGTTCCACCGACCAGCGCAATAATCGCCGACAATTCAAACGAAAATCCCGGATTCACAACCGCGCGCACACCATTGACCGGCGCCATTACTTCAAGGCCCCGCACCACGGCCCAACCTTGAACCACCGCCAGCAACACCGCCAGATAGCGCGTGTATTGGTTGATTTTGATACGACCCGATTCGCCTTCTTTACGCAAATCGTTAAGCGATTTGCTGGTCGCGGTCAACAACTGCAACACGATAGAGGCCGAGATATAAGGGAAAATATTCAGCGCCAACACCGACATACGCGAAAGCGAACCACCGGTGAACATATCGAACATACCCATCATACCGCTGCCTTCGCCGGTGAACAAATGCAACACCGCCGACGCATTCACGCCCGGCAACGGAATAAACGAACCCACGCGATAGATAACCAGCGCACCCAGCGTGAACAAAATACGCTTTTGCAAATCCGAAAGTTTACCGAAAAACCTTGATATGAATTTCATGCGCCGTCTCTCTTTCCTGTTCCCGATTATTTATTCTTGATTGTTCCGCCCGCTTTGGTGATGGCTTCTTCGGCGGCCTTGGACCATTTTTCCGCAACGACATTCACCGCGGTTTTGATTTCGCCCTTCGCCAAAACTTTCAGGCCCGACATACGACGATTCAAAATCTTTGCCGCCAAAAGCGATTCGATAGTAATATCTTTGCCCGCATCAATTTTGCCGGCCGCGATAAACTTTTCAATATCGCCCAAATTGATTGTTGCATAGTGTTTCGCAAAAGGATTTGTAAAACCATATTTCGGAAAACGACGCAAAATCGGCATCTGGCCACCTTGGAAAGTCGCCTGTTTACGCGAACCCGCGCGCGCCTTTTGACCCTTGGTTCCACGACCCGCGGTTTTACCATAGCCCGACGCCATACCACGCCCAACCCGTTTAATATCACGGCGTGCACCCGCATTATCCATCAAAGCATTTAATTTCATCTTTTTACTCCTATGAACTTATATAGTTCGTTTGCGCATGCGGACAAGTATCCGCACACTCGGTTTTATCAAAAATTATTCCTCTGTCACACTGACCAAATGAGCAACTTTTGCAATCATGCCACGAATTGATGCACTGTCCGCGAATTCATGTGATTTGCCGATGCGGCCCAATCCCAATGTAGCCAGAATTTTGCGTTGCGATTCCGGACGACCGATAACACTTTTGACTTGTTTCACAATTATTTTTTTTGCCATAACAATCACCTTTTATTATTTGTCTTCCGTTGCCGCGGCTTCTTCAGCCATCTTTTTCCCGTCACGACCCGCGACAATCTCCGCCACAGTTTTACCACGACGCGCCGCCACAGTCTTTGGCGAATTCATCTTCGAGAAAGCCAAGAACACCGCGCGAATCATATTGTTCGGATTGTTCGCACCTTGGGATTTCACAACGACGTCTTGCACCCCCAGGCAATCGAACACAGCGCGCAACGCACCACCCGCGATGATACCAGTCCCAGGGACCGCACTGCGCAGAACCAATTTACTCGCGCCATATTTGACCGAAATGTCATGATGCAGTGTGCGCCCTTCTTTCAGCGGAACGCGAATCATTTTCGCCTTGGCGGCCTTGGTTGCCTTTTGCACAGCGGATTGGACTTCCAACGCCTTGCCTTTACCAAAACCGACTTTGCCGGCCTTGTCCCCAACAACGACCAAAGCCGAGAAAGACATATTCTTACCGCCCTTCACCGTTTTAGAAACGCGGTTCACAGAAACCAGTTTATCTACCAAATTATCTGTCTGTAAGTTTTTATTATCAAAACGTGCCATTTATAAACTCCTATTTAGATTCTGACGCCACCGGCGCGGATAGCCTCGCACAATGCCTTTACACGACCATGATAACGATACGCCCCGCGGTCAAAATAGCATTTGTCTGCGATTTTCGCCGCGACAACGCGTTCCGCAAAGGCCTTGCCAACCAATTCGGCACCCGCCACATTCCAACCATGCCCCTTAAAGCCTTTTTCCTTGGAAGATGCGGCGCAAATAGTACGCCCGTGCACATCATCGATGGCCTGAATTTCAATATGACGACCACTGCGGAAAACCGACAGACGGATTTTCCCAGGATTTTTCTTTTTCAACGCAACGCGTGTTACCAACTTGCGTCTTTCTTCAGTAGATAAATGTTTCAACATTTTTTTTCCTTTTTTCCAATTCCCGTAACAGCGGAAATTTTTTACACATTATTTCTTTTTACCTTCTTTGTGGCGAACCTTTTCACCCTTATAGAAGATACCTTTGGCCTTGTACGGGTCCATTTTGCGAATCTTGTGAATTTTATCTGCGAACAGACCGACCGCACATTTGTCATTACCACTGATGGTAAATTCAGTCGGGGTTTCACCCATTGTTACAGTAATCCCATCTGGAATTTCCATAACAACATCATGCGAAAAGCCAACAACCAAAGTGAATTTTTTACCACTAACCGATGCCTTGTATCCAACGCCCTTCATATACATTGCTTTGGAAAAGCCCTTTGTTACACCTTCGACCGCGTTGCGAATATTACGGGTCATCGTGCCCCACATCGCACGTGACGCTTTGTCTTCAGCATCTTTCGGGGTAACAATAACCTGACCCGCTTCAACCTTGACATCGACCAAACCAGAATGTTTAGTATTCATCGGAACGGTCAATTCGCCCTTTGGCCCTTTGATAACCAATTTGTCGCCATCCAAAGATGCAACCACACCATCAATCAATTTAACTGGATATTTTCCTGCCCTTGACATAATTACATCCTTTTAATTATATAACCTTGCACAGAACTTCACCGCCGACATTCATCAAGCGCGCCTTGTGATC
>JAGCDW010000005.1 GCA_017650945.1 Alphaproteobacteria bacterium
ACGGGTTGCATAATCGCCGCACTGGTTAAAAATATCGATTCCGCAACCGGCATGGCGGTCGATATTTCGCGTGGCGCACTGCGCGTGGCACGCCGAAACATAAAAAAACTGAACCTGCGCGACAGAATAAAAATCAAGCGCGGTTCTTTTGCAAACCCGCGACTCACCCGCGAAAAATTTGATATAATTGTTTCAAACCCGCCGTACATTGCAATCGGCGACACGCGGGTTGATGCGGGCGCAACGCACGACCCGCGCATTGCACTTTATGCGAAAAACCGCGGCATGGCGGCATACGAACAAATCGCAAAGAACGCAAAGAATTGGATTGCGGACGGCGGACGATTGTATATCGAAATCGGCGCCGGCGGCGAAGTATCGGTTCGCAAAACTTTTGAATCATGCGGTTGGAAATTCGTCCGCCATGAACACGACTTGTCGGGCATCACCCGCGTTTTAGTGTTTACAATTTAAACCCCCGAATTCCTTCGGGGTTTGTTTTATTATCTTTGTTTACCGTATTTATCGGGAAAGAAAACTTTACCAATGTTCTCAATAACAAACGGGTCTTTGCATTCCCCCCTTTTTAATTTGCGAAAACATCCACCAACACCGCGTGCGCCACATAACGGATTCAGGCCATATACAGTACCGCCCCCTTTTTCGGCAATAGCATCTATGATTAAACTTTGCCGGTAATCACTACCATACGGATAACCCATAAAGAAAAAACCATATCGCGCACAATGCTGTTGACTCAAATCTTGTTTGGCCAACTTTTTCAGATATTCATATACTTCATCATTTACCAAACATCCACATGACAAACGGTCATATCCGTTCACACCAAAATTTACCAATGTCAATTTATAACCTGCCGGCATTTTTCATCCTTTTTTATTTTCGACAAAAGACTAGCACAATTTGCGGTAATGTCAAATTATTATAAGCGCGCCTTGATATCGCGCATCATGGAATCCACGCCGTGACCGTGGACAACGTATGTATCGTCGGGCAAATTGCGCGCAATCAGTTCAGAAATTGTTTTCCTCAGTTCATCGGCATTGCCGCCCGGCAAATCGGTTCGCCCCACACCATCGCGAAAAATCGTATCGCCACTTAGCAAAATTTTATATTCCGGAAAATAAAACATAACGCCGCCCGCCGAATGCCCCGGTGCCGCGATAATTTCCATATCTATATCACCAAGGATTTTTACCCACCCCGCACGCAAATCGGTCGGCCGAACAAAGTCATCGGGAAGTGGCGGCAATTCCCAAAAATCTAAAATCTGATTTCCCCATAAAATCAATGGCACATCCGCCGAATTCAAAAACCACGGCACATTATAAATTTTGGCAAGTTCCGGTGCGGCACTAATATGGTCACTGTGTCCATGGGTTGCATAAATCGCGCGCAGGTTTAACTTTCGCGAATTCAAAAGTTTTTGCCACGCGTCCGCGCGCCCCCACGCATCGAAAATCACCGCGGACGTGCCCAATGTCACCAACACAGAATTGGTAAATTCGGGCTCCATCTGTAAAACTTCGAAGTTATTTTTTGACAACACGCGCCTTTTTCGTGGCTTTTTTAGCGGATTTCTTCCCAGAAACAATTTCCATAATTTCATCGCCGGTCAGTGTTTCACGCGTCAACAATTCGTTTGCCAATTTTTCAACGGTCGCCCTATTCTTGGTCAAGATTTTAACTGCGTCTTTATACGCCGCATCGGTCCACGCGCGTATTTCCGCATCAACCATTTCGGCGGTTTTTTCGGATGCGGCCTCCAGCGGAACGCGCGCACCAAACGTTTGTGCCTGGTTCACGGAAACCATACCGATTTTATTCGAAAGTCCCGACATGGTTATAGAACGCCGCGCCAGTGCGGTCGCCGCCGCGATATCAGATTCCGCACCAGTCGTGATTTTATCCGCGCCAAAGAAAATTTCTTCGGCCGCCCGCCCGGCAAGGTCGATTACCAAATTCGCCCTAACCTCGGCCAAACTCATGGACACTTTGTCGTCAATCGGCAAATGCTGCACCATGCCCAGCGCACGCCCACGCGGAATAATCGTCGCCTTGTGTATCGGGTCGGCAATGCCGGCAAACGCGGTACTGGCGAACGCGTGTCCGGCTTCGTGATACGCGGTAAGTTTGATATCTTCTGGGCGCATCTTGCGGATTTTGCGCGGCCCCATCAGTGATTTATCACGCGCTTCCTCTATATCTTCGTCTGCGACCAGTTTGCGCCCCGAACGCACGGCATGCAATGCGGCCTCGTTCAACAGGTTTTCAAGGTCCGCACCCGAAAACCCGGTTGTCCCGCGCGCAAGTTTGCCAAGGTCAACACTTTCATGCATTTTAATTTTTTTCGCATGCAGTTTCAAAATTTCTTCGCGTCCCGCCATATCCGGCAAATCAATATGCACCTGCCTATCAAATCGACCCGGGCGCAGCAATGCGGGATCCAGCATATCCGGACGATTTGTCGCACCAATCACAATGATTCCGGTTTCATTAGAAAACCCATCCATCTCAATCAATAACTGATTTAATGTCTGTTCGCGGTCTTGGTCATTAAAGGAATTCTGACTGCGCCGCTGGCCAATCGCATCAATTTCATCAATGAACAGCAGGCACGGCGCGTTCCGCTTTGCCATTTCAAAAATATCTTTAATCTTCGCAACCCCAAGTCCGACGATAATTCCGGAAAAATCACTGCCCGATGTGGCAAAGAACGGAACATTTGCTTCGCCCGCAATCGCCCGCGCAAGCAATGTTTTTCCCGTTCCGGGTTCACCCGAAAGCAACACGCCACGCGGCACGCGCGCACCAACGGCCGCAAACTTTGATTTATCGCGCAGGAAATCTACAACCTCGGCCAATTCTTGTTTTTCCGAATCGATTCCGGCGACATCCTTAAAGGTTGTTTTTGGCTTGCCGGTCACAACCTTGGTCGGATTTTGCCCGACAAGCGCGCGCCCTAAACCCGCGCCACCGCCACGCATACCGCGGAATAACCACCATATAAACAGCACACCCATAATAATCGGCACCCATACACCAAGGTAGTCCACCCAACCCTTGGACGTGTCAATCGAAACCGCCGTACCACGGTCCGCAAATTTTTCAAGCATTTCGGGGCTATACGCGACCGTCGCACGATATTCTGTTCCATCGCGCAGTTTTCCCGTTGCCGTATCGCCACGAACCCGCATAGTTTGAATTTCGTCCGCGCGCCGCAACACATCAGAAAAAGATAACTCCACCGGTTCGGCCCGCACGACACCGCCCTGATTATTTTCCCCTGACATAAACGAATTCACAACCACCGCCAAAAACAGCGCGACAAAAACACCAAAGAAAATCGTTGAAATTCCAAAACGATTTTTACTCGAATTTTTTAATGTATTTTTTTCCATGTCTTTTCCTAAAGCTTGTTTTTTCGCCTTCGGGAACGACCAAGATTTGGTTACCAAACCGCCGCACCGTGCAATGCCCCAGTGTGAATTTACAATCCGCACGCAACATATCTACGGCCCGAACAATAGATTCCAAACGCGGTAAATACCTGTCCCCCCCAATTCGGCGAATGATTGTTCCGATAAACTTTAACCTAATATCATCGCCCAGGTCAAATAGAAAAGTTTCATCGAACATCGCCCGCCTTCCACGCACCACACGTCGCACCAGTGCGCCAAGGTTTAATTCGCGTTCGCCCCGCACACGCCCCAGGTTTTTAATTGCGGTCAAAATACGCTCATCTGAAATCCCAAGTTTTTCATCCAACAAATGCCGGTTTTGCCGAATACGCACGCGTGTATAGTGCGGGTCATCGTTCATTTCATCAGAAAAGTATTTAATCCCGCGCGAATCACAATACTCACGCAATTCCCGCCGAAACACCCAGAGCATCGGCCGAATAATTTTTACCCCAAACATCAAACTTTCGCCACGCATCGCCGCCAAACCATAAACCCCACTGCCCCGCGCCAAATTCATCAGAAAAGTTTCAATTTGATCGTCCGCCTGGTGCGCAGTGGCGATAAATTCGATTCCGTTTTCATGGCAAAAATCCGTCATCATTTTATACCGCGCAATTCGCGCCGCATCTTCAACCCCGGTTTCCGGTTTTTCCCCGTCCCAGTAAAAAAGATGACACGGAACATTTAATTTCTTGCATAAATCCCTAACATAATTCGTCTCGGTTTCTGCGGCGGCGCGCAGCCCATGATTCACATGCAGGCACACAATATCACCCGGCGCGATTTCCGCCATCCAATGCAGCAAGGCGACCGAATCGACCCCGCCACTAACGGCGACAGCAATTTTGTGTCCCGCATACTTTCCCATAAAATTTACAAAATTTTTGTTCATAACCGCCATATTCTATGCTATAATTCCGAAAAATAAAGGAAAAAAGATATGAAACATAAAATCAAAACTGTCGCGGTTTATTGCGGTCATACATTTGGTTTAAACCCCGAATTTATGCACGATGCCGGTTTGATGGGTGAACTTATTGCAAAAAATGGCCTAAACATGGTATTTGGTGGCGGTAATGTTGGATTGATGGGCACGGTGGCCAGTGCCGCACTTAAAAACGGCGCACACGTGACCGGCATTTCAACCGAACACGTTATCGCCCTCCAAGAACCCGTCCATAAAGAAATAGATGTTGAAATTGTTCAGGGAGTGAATGAGCGTAAACAAAAAATGTTCGAACTGTCCGACGCATTTATCATATTACCCGGTGGTATCGGAACCCTAAACGAAGTAACGGATATTTTAACCATGCAGCAAATTGGCGAAACCGCCAAACCGATATTCTTTCTGAACACTTGCCGATTTTGGGGGCCACTGCACAGTTTGATTATCGACATGTTAAACAATAAATTTATCGAAACATTGGACGATTACAAGGTTATTATTTCCGGCACGCCCGAAGAACTTATAACCGCGGTTTTGAATTACAAGACCTAAATTAAATAATCATGACTGAACGAAACCCAAAATTAAAACAATGTGATATGTCAAAGTGCGCTGGTTATTGTTGCTATGACGGGGTTTATATATCACGAACAGAAGAAGAAAGATTGAAACAAATCATAAAAAATCATCCAAACGATTTTTACTGTGCACCTGAATCATATTTTGAAGATGGAAATTGGCAAAATCAGGTAATTGGACGAAAAACAAAAACGCGTCCATTTACATACCCCACCGATTTTCCAAAACATTTTAATCAAACAAAATGTGCGTTTTCTGATGATAACGGTTTATGTATATTACAAAAAATCGCCATCCGTGAAAATATACACGAATGGTCGTATAAACCCACGGCGTGTATAATGTTTCCACTGGTTGTTCGTTCTGGGCAAATTGTTCCGCCACCAAATAAAGACCAACCAGACGATTATTATATCGGTGAAAATTATCCGGGTTATATAAATTGTTTATATTGTGGCAGAGATTGCAACGATGGGCAAAATTGGCGTAAAGTTTTAGACAAAGAAATTCAGTATTTTAAAAATGTGATATCCAAGAAGCGTTGATAGAATATCATTTAAAATTTTTGGTCCAAATTTGTTTCAAATTGGCGTCGAATTTCGGACCATGTGTTATTATCGATATTGGACCATCAAAATACCCCCGTGTATATTTAAACACATCTTTTACGGTTACAGAATCCATTATTCTGCATTGCTCATAAAAATCATTTAAACGGTTAAAATGCACCCAATCTAAAACCAATCTGTCACAACGGTTAGAATTAGATTCCAGAAAATTTGCCCGACTTAATTGAAGTTCATTTGTATATTTGTGCAAATAATCCGCCGTTGGCAAATCTTTTGTATAAACCCTGTATGCCGTTTTAGCAAAAAGTTCAACAACACGCGCGACATTATTGGGTGATGTTTCCGTTCTAAATCCCGGTAATTGTGTATTCATATTGCCATACCAGGTTCTGGAAACGCCATAAGTCAACCCATTTTCCGAACGCAAGATATCGAATAACTTTTCGTGCAGGCAATTTTCAAACATTGATACACAAGATTCTTTTTTATCAAAATTCCGTGTGTTATGGTTCCACAAAGCCGGCAATAAAAACTCAATTACGACATTTTTTGTGTCGGGTATGTAATTGTGCGCAAAATGTGCCCGGTATTTTAATGGATTATAGTTTTTTACATCATGCGTCGGCAAGAAATTAAACATTTTTTCCAAGTCCGTTAACAATTTCTTTTTATTTTGAATTTTCCCAGAAATACATATTAAACAATTTTTTGCGGACATGCGTTTTGATACAAATTTCACAAAATCAGCATGTTTAAATCGTTTTATATTTTCCGACGACCCAAGTATAACTTTGCCCTTTGGTATATTTAACCCCAATAATTTTTCATAGGCAAAGATTTGGGCTTTGATTTCATTATCGGACAACCGACGACGTAATTCATCCAAGATAACACCACGTTCGTTTTCTATTACACTTTCGTCAAATAAGGCATTTTTTAATTTGTCTGCCCAAAAATCTAATAAGACCCAAAGGTTCTTGGCAATTATACGACCGGTAAACCGCAAACAATCCATTGATGTTATTGCATTTGTATAACCACCATGTTCGGCAATGTAATCATCACCGATACGCGGGGTTGGAAAACGCGGGGTTCCTTTATCAATCATATGTTCGCAAAAGTGTGTAATACCATATTCATTTGGTTTTTCATCACTTGCCCCAGTTTTGAAACAAATGCACAATTCATCGGTTGCAACATCCATCGGGTCCAATATTACGGTTATCCCGTTTGATAACTTATGCATTGTCGGATTAAATTTCATCTTCGGGTTCCTTTTTAAATATATAAAAATGACTTAATTTACCAATTCGACCACCTTGTTCCGTGACGCCGCGCCACGCACGATTTTGATTTGTGATTTTGGCACATGAAAGTGTTCGGCCAATGCGCGAATAACCGCATCGTTCGCCGCACCATCGACCGGCGCGGCGGTTATATGCACGCGCAGAGTCCCGTCCGCATCGGTGGTAATTTTATTTTGTCGCGCGCGCGGAATCACACGCAAGTTTATTTTTGACATAGCATTTCTTTCATAATTTCAAAGCACGCCGCGGTCTTTTCCCCGGCGAGCAGGTGCAAATGAAAATGGAACACACTTTGGTTAAACAGCGGCGCCGACAATCCCGCATTTGCAAAGATATTAAATTCAGCACTTACACCAATCGCATCCGCGGTTTTGACAAAGCAATCCCAAAAACCGGCCTGCTCTGCCGCAGACGCGCGCCGCGCGAAATCAAGAATATTTTCATATTCGCCCTTTGGCACAACCAACACATGCTTTTCACACATCGGATTCACATCGTAAAACGACAAAGCATATTCGTTTTCAACAACCTTTTTCGACGGTATTTCGCCCCGAATAATTTTCGCAAAGACATTATTTGAATCATACATTTCAAAACTCCATTTTACAACAGAACGATTGTATCATAACACACAAATTCCGCAATGAAAATATGTAATCATAAAAATCGACTATCCTTCACTAACCACTAACACTATTGTTAAAAACCACTTGCGGGGATTTTTATTTTTTTGCTAGCATAATATTACCAAGGAATGAAAGGAAAAATTCTTTCTTTTACAATATGCGCGTTATGCGCCTTTTCGGCGTTGTCTGCCGTTCGCACACAAAATTCACCTGCGCGCGCAATTACAACTGAAACCAACCGCACTGGTCAAACTGTTGCCGCACGCACCGCAACAAATACCCGCACCGCGACAAACCGCGCAACAAACGCACGAATTGGAACGGCGCGCGTTGCGCGCACCGGACGCGCATCCGCAAATCCGCGTGGCGCAATAACAACCGCCGCAATGGGGCGCATCGCATCACGCGCCGCGACAAACCGTACGGCAACCGCGCGCGGTGCAACAACGCAAACAATTTCAACAAATACATTTGATGAAAAATATCACAATTGCTATGCGGCGTATTTTTCTTGTATGGATCAATTTTGCGCAACTATCGACGACCATTATCGCCGCTGTATATGTTCATCAAAATTGGACACAGTTAAAACGCGCGAAAACGCACTTAGCCAAACATCAACGCAATTGCAAGATTTCAAAGATTTGAACATTGACGCAATCCTTAAAACCCCGGCGGAGGTCAAAGCAATGCTGACCGCAAGCGAAGGTGAAACAAAACTTGCCGGCACCCGCGACAATTCTGCATCAAACAAAAAACTGACCGCTATTGGCGACGTGTTAAAAAAGGCAAAGACAAATTCGCTATCTACCGCGGGAACTTTGGATATTGCCGGCGACATTGGGCAAATATGGAACACGACCGATATTGTATCCGGCGCGAACATTTCAAACCTTACGGGCGAACCGTTATACAACGCCGTGCATGCCCAGTGCGCTGAACTTGTTATGCCAACTTGCACATCAATGACAACGCTAAATATGGTCGCATCAGCGTACGGAATGTATATTGAAAACGATTGCGCAATATTACTTACCGCATTGGAAAAGCAATCGATAAACGCAAACGCGGCAATCCGCGAAACGAATCGGGAAATGAATGCGGCGCGACTTGAAAATTACGATGCACACAATTCAACCGCGATAAACGAGTGCATCGCCGGCGTGCGCGCAGACGTAACTGCGGACACGGCATGCGGGGCAAATTATATTCATTGTTTAGATTTAACCGGACTTTACCTTGACCGCGCAACCGGCAACCCGATTTATTCAAAAAATTTCTATAAATTGAATGATCAGATTTCACTGTCGGGTAACATTTTAACCAACAGCATAAACGCAAAACTTGTAACCGAATTAAATTCGAAACGAAAATTCGCCGAACACACACTTGAAACATGTCGGGACATTGCGGACACGGTCTGGGAAGAGTACCTGCGCCAAGCGATAACCGAAATATATCAGGGGCAACAATCACGTATCCAGCAAGTAAAAAACGAATGTATGGATGTTGTAAACAAATGCTACGATGCCAAAACACAACAGTTGCGTGATTACAGCAATATCGAAGAACAAATGTTACTTGGGTCGCGTCTTGAATTATCTGAACAAATGTGTTCGGAAAAATTAGAAACATGCAGCAACCTTTACGGCGGTGGTGCAAACGGACTTGAACGTTTGGTTACGGAAATGCGCAACATAGTCAACCAGAAAATCGCGCAAAATTGCCTTGGCACACTAAAAGAATATGCGAAAAAACTATGTCGCGTTCCAACAAGCGATACCACACATGAATATCCATACGGTTGCCGTGTTTATACACCCGGCGATATTGAATACGCGGATAATCCATATTGCAATTACGTATCATCAAGCACATATACCGGCGCACCAATAATACCAACCGATAACGATTATATAAACACCTTTATTGGCACCGAACCCCCAAATGGATATGCCTGTTGGAAAAACCGTATTTATCAAAGGTGCAAATCTGGTTTTTACCTTGAAACATATAATGACAAGGACAAATGCCTTAAATGCCCACCCGAAGAGGATGGGTGGGAGTGCGACGGAATACATCCCCCACGCAAAACTGGCGTTGATTGCGGCACCGATTACGCAGGCAGCCTGTATCAAAAAATGGTAACATACGCGATGCAGTATTGTGTGCGCCCGTCGGATTCATCGGCTCAAGATTCTGTACTTCCCATCGGTGTCTTGGCCGACGTAAATACGGTTATGGATTCACTGCGTTCCGACATGGCAACAATACTTGCGCGCGAATGTATCGACATGGGTGGCACATGGACCAATGATATAAATGCCGACAAGTATATGGATTTCTATAACGAAACAAACGCAAACGAAAAATGGGGTGTCTGTACCGTCCAATAGATAAACTTGCACGACACACAAAAAACTGGTATAATACACAGGAAAGGAAAAATGAAAAGACAACTTGCAATTTTGCTTTTTGGATACACAACTTGTGGAACTGCATTTGGTGCGGCGATTGATTGGTGGAATCACCTTACTATTTGCCAGGTTAACAACACAAACTGTTATGGCAATATTACCGCGGGCATAGATTCAAGTCCAGAAACAGGATGGGACATTTCTGGTAATTGCCGTGGACGAAAGATTATATGTCCGGCCGCATTAACTGATGGCGGAACAGAACCCGTACCGATGGATCGTGCTGATATTATACGATACACAGGAATAAATTCTGATTTTGATACCGACATATACGTTTCAAACGAACAGTGCTATGGCGCACGCAAGACGTCGAAAAATGGCACAATGGTTTTAATAAACGGCGAATATGAACGCGTTTGGTGTAATGGGGTTTTAATCAATCCAACTGATACGGTCGCAAATGGTGAAATCGGCACTGCCCCGTCATGTTTTGAATTGGCAACGGACAATTATGTTGCAACATTAAACGGGAATTGTTACGGCAAACGATATGACCCACGTCAGTATTCAATTGACTGCGAAAATGAAGAACCTGTGATAATCGTCCTTAATGGTGCCGAATATGACATCAATGGTCGCAATTCTATGACCACGGAAACGGCAAATGCAACGTTTAGGTCGTTACAGGAATCTGCCACAAGACAACGTGCAATTCATTTCCCACAATAATGAAAAAAGAACATAACTGCGCCCGCAAAACCCCTTGTTCCACGAAGCCTTGGCGCTTGCGCCACGAAGCTTTAGCGAAGTGGCGAAGTGGGAACTATTTCTTCACATGCACGTCCATTTGCGGGAACGGAAAGTGAATTTTCTTTTTCGGCAATGTGTTATAAATCAATTCCAGCATATCGCCGCGACTTGGAATCATATCACCGGCGGCCGTCCAATAACGCACAGTTAAAACAACCGCACTGTCGCCCAAATCAGAAACAAAAACAACCGGCGCTGGATCTTTTAAGACACGCTTGTCCGCCTTGATTATCGCCAAAATTTCTTTGCGCGCCACGTCCACGCTATCGCCATATGAAATCGCAACAGTCAGTTCCGCGCGCCGCGTTTCATTCCCCGAAAGGTTTGTAATCTGACTATTGGACAACGCCCCATTCGGCAACAACACAACCTGGTTATCAAAGGTATGAATTTCAGTTGTGAAAATCATAATCTTTTTAACTGTGCCGGTCTTGCCATCGGACGTTGAAATAACATCACCAACCTTGAACGGTTTAAGAAACATAATAATAATTCCGCCGGCGAAATTCTGCATAGTCCCCGAAAGCGCCATACCAATCGCCAAAGATGCGGCACCCAAAACCGCAACAATCGATGTCATCTGAACCCCGACGGTCGCAAGCGATATTATCACCACAAATATTCGCAACAGAATATTTACAAACGAACCCAAAAACGACACCAACGATGGATCCGATCCGCGCCGTTCCAACATACGTTTGAACGATTTCGCGATGCGTTTCGCAATCCACATACCGCCCGCCAAAACAACCAACGCGGCAAGCAGTTTCAAACCAAAATCCACCGCCATCCCAGTCAGCGATGAAATAAGTGTTTTCAACTCTTCTGCACTGGCCTGAACTTTTTCAGGTACGGTCTGTATTGCGTCAACCGCATTGCCAAAAACGCCATCAATAACTTCTACATTTTCCACAGGTTCCATATATTTTTCCTTTTGTTACATTTGAATATCATCGCACTTTTCAATCGGTTCAGATTCAGTGCAATTTGTTTCATTCTTGCGCCCAATTCCAATAAATCCATGCTTATATGTTGAAGTGCAATCACGTGTAATTGTCGAAGAACAAAGCCGACAAATACGCGCATCTCGATTAAATGTCGCCCACATTTCCCGCTTTCCGCCGGGGATATCATAAGACATTTTCCCATATGCCCCCGATGCCAATAATTTACCCGCTTGAATCGTAAGTTCCGACGCACCAAGCGTTACTGCACTTGAACCGACTCTTGCTATCGCGCCCCCAACAGATTCTTTTGGTTGCGTTGTTTCATTTTCTAAATGCATCGCTTCTGTCGTATCTGACTTATCATGTCCACCTTGGGTCAACAAGGTATTATCCAACCCCGCGGCAACTTCGTAACTAATCGCATACGGCGGCGCGAGTGATACAGTCTGTTGTGCCGTTCCACCAACCGGCGCACCACCGGTCATCGGCAACATTTGACACATATATTGCGCAATATCCGCCGATGCGTCTTTGGTTGCCTTGGCAAGGTATTCATTATACTTTGCCTGGTAATTCGTCTGTGCCTGGCGCAAGGCCGCAAGTGCAATCTGCATCTTAACCTGGTTCAGCAAATTTGGGAAACGCGCCACGGTCATATTATTATCGCGTTTCGAATTTGGGTCTATTTGACTTAAATCTCGTCCTGTTACACAGTATTGAATTTTTGGATCAGACGCAATCATATCAATCACGCGATTTATATTTTCAGAAATATCGGTCAATTCCATTTTTATTGTTTCCAAAATTTCTTCTTTATTGGGAACATTTTCATTTGCTGTCCCGGCATTCGTCATGTAATCCGCAACACCAATTTTACCCCAATCAAGTTTTTTACCATCATCAGTTGTCGTTCCATTTCCGACCTTTATTGCACCAAACGAAATCATACCAGTAATGCGATAGATATTGCCATCTTTATTGCCACCGCGCAACGACCCGGTTCCAATCGTTTCGTCGGTTGTGAATCTATTACAATCAGTTGTTGAACCACAGATTTCCATCATTTTATCTTCGACCAATTTCTGACAGTTATCAAGTGCCTTGTTATCCATATTAAGATAAAGCCCCATTATCATGGAATCGATATCTTCCATCTTAAAGTTCGGATTATTCTTTTTACACACGACCAATTTATCCAACGGGCACAACCCGTGCACAAATTCCCAATCCATACCGATACAGTTCATAAAGTCCGGGCCACATCTATCGGGCGAATAAATACAATCTTTAACCTCCGCCGTGCACGCGTCAACCCGCATCGCGGCAAGTTTATCAACCACGTATCCCCAAATTAGTGGTTCCATACGTTCACATGGATCAATTTGCACCTTACAAAACGACCGCGCCATATCGGGCCGCGACAAACATGAATCCATTGTCGCCGTTCCTTTGCCCGCAATATCATCCTTGCACGCGGTGTGAATACAGTTCGTAATTTCGGTCAAACACGATTGCCGCATATTTGATTCTGCACGCAATTCCGCAAGTTTAAGGTTCGGCGCAATTTCACGCAAGAACGCCGTCCAAACATTATCGCGCACCGCCATACATTGATCCAGCACGCGTTCACAAATCGTGCGCTTGGATTCAAGTCGTTCCAAAACTGACGGCGTAATATTATATTTAATCGTGGTTTTAACCGGCGTAAGGTTTGCAACCGGCTTTTGCATATTTTCACTTGCGATTGTTGAAACACAATTCACCCAATCATCACCGCACGCATCCGCACCCAACATACATTTTTTAAGCTCAACCATGCATTCGCCCTGATTAAATTTATTGGCGGAATCAAAACTTTCTTTGAGTGCATTGCGCACATCGGATTCCGCCGAATTCATCGCGGCGACCGCCGCTGTGCGCTGTGCGGCGATTGCGTTCGCAAACCCACGACAGTCAGATTCAATTTGCCGTTGATAAATTTGTTTTAATAATTTTATATCTTTGGCACACGAATTTCCCAACTGCGCGCGACACGTTTCATCGGCGGCGGCAAACAGCGCGGCACCGGTTTTATGCATCACATCATCATCGTCTTCGTCATCTTCGAACAAATTGACTTCAAACAGTTTTAATGCTTCCTGCTTTTTATTTATCTTCGGCGTGGCATCTTTTTTCTGCACAGTGGAATATTGTATCACATTTCCGTTCGCATCATATTTGCGTTCGCCGGTAAAAACAATATCCGCATCCGCCCCCAGTTTTATTCTTTCAACCTCTACGGTTTTTATTCGGTCGGCTTCGACCAAGATTTCATTTATTTCTTCTAATTCGGATTCGTATTTTTCATTATTGTTACTGCATAAACAACTGCCACCATTTATGTTTTCGGATATACAAAATTGATCCATGCAACCATAGTATTCGTCATAGCATTCTTGCGAATAAACACCGGTCGCCGCAACACGCGCACGAACATTTGTTCCGTTTTGAATTGCCGATTGTTTTTTCGCCGTCGCCGCCACCGCAACAATCGGCACAATAAACAACAATGATAGAACGGTAAATTTTTTCATGTGTTTCCTACATATTTATATCTTCGCAAGATTCGATTTCCTGACAGAATGTCTGTTCACCGCCGGATTCATACCCAAGCCAGCCTTTTGCGGCACCAAAAACAAGCCCACCAATTGCGGTTCCCCAGCCAAGATTCACCATTGTTCCCATTGATGCGCCCTCTGCCACGCCGCCCGCGCCCGCTTTTAAAGCAGATTGCCACTTGCTTTCTCCACCTGTTTCGCATACACGTTGCATACGACACACATGGCAATTACGCAATGACGGTTCAAACGAAACACTTTTTATGTATGAATAGGACATATTTTCGGTATCGGTGTTCGTTTTTTTCTTTTCAGGTTGATAAACCGTTAAACAATTGTTCCGTGCCGCTTCCACATCTTGCTGCCGCGACAGTTCAGCAACACGCGATTCCAAATCGGTCAGGTAACGATTTTCCGCGCCCATTTCCGCAATCATTTTTGCAGTTGTAAATACGCTATCTTTCAAACTCTTACGACCCGCCGGTTGTTGTGCACTTTTACACGCATCAACGGTCGTATCTTTTTCAAATTCCTTAAAGAAATTTTTAACCGCCGTTTTACTTTCTTGCTTTACATTATCGCGCAATTCGGCAAGGCCTTGTTCCGTCTTTGGTAACGTCCGCATTGTCGAAACAATATCGCTCTTTGGCAAACAGTTCATATCTGTTCCGCACACACGCCCCAACACATCATCATAGTAATTGATACAACCCTGCACCATTTGATAGTTCATCTGCAACAAAACAGAACTTACGATTACATCGTAAAACTTTTCGTTCTTGCAAGAGTTAAACATTTTCTTTGGACACAGTTCAACAATTTCCGCCGAACTTTTACCAAGACACTGTGGCCCTGTAAAATTTTCACCACATTTATCACGCAGACACGTATCAACATCCCGTTGGCAAAAATCAGTCCGCAATTCCCCAAGTTTATCGTTCCACACCTGTTTAATTCCAGGAATCTTTTCATTACACTCATCAATAATCGGACAAATACCCGCCGCAACATTTACATTGGTCAAACACCCGGAATCCGTATTGATTGAACAACCATCTTCCAA
>JAGCDW010000054.1 GCA_017650945.1 Alphaproteobacteria bacterium
GTCAGAGCAATCAAGGTCGCGGATTTTATAGGTCTTGGTAAAGCGGCCCGGTTCGTCCACAGATATTGTCGGCAATTTCAAATCCATGCATTTTGATTCGCAACAATTAAAGTCGCCACAATCACCGCATTGATAGATTTTCATTTTGTAATCTTTGCCCGGACGCAGGTCTGTTACATCAACTGTCATTTTCACGCAATCGTCATCTTGTTTGAATTTGATGTATCCCATTGGTGATGTGCCACCGCTGCTGTTGCGGGTGTACATGTGTGCCTTCATGCCTGGACGTGCCATTGGTTGCATTTCTACAACTTCGACGGCTTCGGCTTCATAGACCATAACAGGTTGGTGCGTGCCATAGTCCCTGTGGTGTTTTTTTGCGCCGTCCATGTGATGACGGCCGCCGCATGTCGTTGAGCATCCGGCCAACAAAGCAGTCGCTGCGATTGTCATTGTAACTGTTGATACTTTTTTAAGAATGTTTGTCATTTTTTACTCCCTTGGGTTGTGACGGTTAGATTATATTTTATTTCGTTTCGTTTTTCGTCAGGTATGATTCCCTATGGAAAAATTCCCCGCGGGGGCGGGGAATTTGGATGCAGTATGAACAAACGAACTTAGAACATATAGCGCATGCCAATGTCGCCGGCGAAATTATGAATCCCGGAATTGACATCCGCATAGGTATAGCGGAACGCAAGGTCAACCGCAAAAATGCGCCAGTCAAATGTTACACCAAGTGCGCCCATCGCGGAAAACTTTGTTGGTTTGCTGGTTTTGTTGCCTATGCCTGCAACTTCACGTGTTTGGTCAACAAACGCAACACCGGCACCCATACCGATGAACGGACGAATCATTTCATAGTCGCCAAAGTCCATATATGCGTTCATCAATAATGTGTTCAATTTTGTATCAACATTTAATTGATACGGCCCAAAAGCATTGTTGTCTTTTAACTTGGTCAGCATCGACCATTCGATTTCGGTTCGCGCCCTGTGGCAATACATGGATAAACCAAGTGCGGCACGTGCGTGCATTTCTTGGTCGCTAAGTGATTCTTTATATCCATCAAACCGATAGTTCAGGTTAGTATAACCCGCACCAACACGCAGCGCGATATACGGGTCCAACGAATCCCAGAACGATTCGTTATGATATTGACCAGCCATAGCAGGACATGCAATGACCGCGGCCAAAACAGGGATTGCTATTTTTTTCATTTTTTCTCCTTTTTGTTTTTTCCTGGGCGCGCTTTGCGCCCATTGACGTTTTTAATGATAACATGTGTTTGGGGCACTTTACATAGGTATGGATGCCTTTGTGGTTTTGGGCGAAAGTTATAAAAACTTGCATTTTTGTAAAAAGAGTATATAATTGGCGGGTCATAAAAGATTTTTGACCCATGGGTGCATAGCTCAGTTGGTAGAGCAACTGACTCTTAATCAGTGGGTCTGGGGTTCGAGTCCCCATGCGCCCACCAAAATTCAATCCGGCTAAGCGCCGGATTTAATTTTTGCTTGGGCAAATTGGACGAGAACCCCAGGGGTTCGACACGATAGCCGGTTTTGCAAGTGTTAACGCAGCGAAACCGTTGCGAGTGGAAGGGGACCCCATCACGGCACATATATGTGCTGTGATGGGGATGTGCAATCCCCATGCGCCCACCACAAAAATTTGTTAGCCCGTGCAATGAAGCACGGGCTTAAAAATTTTTTGAGTGCTGCGAAGATTGGCGACAGAGTGCGCGGGGCGAATGCCCCGTGCCAATATTATTCGAAACATATGTTCTCAAGACTGCCTTTTGGCGCATAGCATGACAACCCCGAACAACAATTTGGATTGTTTGGATCACACACATCACCTTTCGCAATACACGATGGTGCGGCCGCCGCCGCCACCTGGACATCACCATACAGCCAGCAATAGTTTATATCGTTTTCGTGCCCGGGAACATACCCCGCACAGGTCATTTTATCTTGCTTGGTCGACACCAATTGCACATTGGCAATATTTGAACCATTGGTAAGTTGATTTTGGTTATTATAAGTTTCGGTTGATGCAACCGCAACCGAACCAACCGAACCCGCGGTGCCGGTGTATGTAACAACATTACCCGATGTTCCCGCGGCAATAATGTTTTGTTTTAATGCAAGACCTTTTGCCAACGCGGTCCCATCAATCAACTTTGTCGCATCCGCGGACGGCCAATCAGCAGTACCACCGATACCTGTATTGTCACCAAACGTTATACTATATGCATTTGTGGCATTTGTGTTATATAGGCCCCAAGAAAGTGTTGCGGTTGCATCAGAAATCGCATCCGCAACCACACGCACAGTCGGAACCAAAGCATCAGGATCTGTAACACTTTCGCTAAGAAGTTCTGACATCCCCCATTCCAAATCGCCCAAATTACCACTTCCAACAATACCAAATGCGTTACCAGCCAGGCCACCATCTTCCTTTGCATCTGTTGTAACAAGTGCCGGAACATATATTTCTTCTTTTTTACCGTCCAACCCCAATAACACGTCATCCGTGGTAATTTTATCTTGTTTTGTGGTATCGACATAGTATTTTGATGTCACTGTTTTCTGGTCCAATAGTTCCTGGGCCGTTGGGTCCGCCACCGCCGGCATTGCCATCAACGCCGCGATTACAATCATCGTTATTCCGCATATTTTCGCCGTCATCCCGGCGAAGGCCGGGATCTGGTTTTTGCGAATGCAAAAACTTGCGTCGCAGACATTATGTTTTTCATCGCCTTGCGATGAAAAATCCCCTGCGGGGCAAGTCATCGCTATCGCGATGCCTGGGCACCGCGCTTCCGCGGTGTGACGATTCTCTACAATACCACGGGATACCGGCATGTGCCGGTATGACGGCAAATCTATATTACGGTTGAATATGTTTATTTTTTTCATTGTGTCCTCTCCATTTTGTTTGTTGTTGAAAAAAACGTCGCCAAACGGGACGTGTCGGGGTGTTGAGAAATCATCGTGTCTGTGATTCCGCGGCCTTTTGCCAAAGCATTATAACCATCGGCACCCCAACATTTGGGGTAAATCTAAAGCGGTGCAAAACATGTGGAAAATCACAAAGGATTACGATGCCTTGCACCGGACACGACGGGCCTCTCACAGCCCCGAACCAGATTCCCATCTGATTCAATTCTTATGATATCATGAATCGGCATTTTCGGTCAAGGGTAAAAAAAATCTTTAAGATTTTTGTCCCATGTGGTAAAATTATAGGCATGAAAAATATGATGAAATTCTTTTGGTTATGTATGTTTTGCTTCATTGCAATTGATGCCCAGGCGTATGTCATAGGGGCCGAATATGATACGGAAAACCCGTGGACCGATGACATAGAGATAAATGCAGAATCGTCACTGGATGATTTAATCATTATAAACAACGGTGTTATTGCAGGTACTATTACAATTAGTGGTAATGTTGCGGTTACAATTCAAAATAATGGTGAAATATTAAATCCGATCGTTTGCGATGAATGCTTGCCGGTAAATATATCTCAGATTATCGCCGATAGTAATTCAATCAATCCTGTTCCTGGGTTGTCGGGACATACGGTTGTGGTGCAAAGTAGCGCAACAGAAATTCAATTGGCCGATGTTATCGCGATTTCTGGAAATGCTGCGGCAATCAATTTGGAAAATGTCGGCGTAATTGTAAATGCTGGTATTTCAGATGTGCATCCGCCAATTTATATCAATTCGACAAATAGTGTGAATTTTATTGTTAACGGTTTGCCGAATGATTGGAATGGTGATGTGCCAATACTTACCGGGATTCATAATCAAGAAGGAACGCACGATGTTCAGGCGCCTGGGATAGATACTATGTTTGTTGCGCATGGCCGCATATTCGGTGGTGCGTTGTATGTTGACCTGGATCGTGAAACACGGTATTCGATTGTTCTTGAAAACGAAATGGGCGATTGGTTGGATGATTTACGGGATGATAATCCGGATGATAAATTGCTGGACGCGTTGGATAATGCGTGGTCGCGTGCAGAACTGAATGACATATTATCGCGGTCGATGCGGACTAACCCGATAAAGTTGATGGACCCGGTGCGGTCGTTCAATACGTTTATGCTTGGCGACCATATACATGATTTGGCCTTCGGAATTGTGGCGGAACCGTTCTATATTTATTCGGGTGATTTTTCCGTGCTGGGCGGTGGGGTCGGTGTTTCAGGGCGTGTCGCCAAGAATTTGATGGCAAAGTTTGGAATCTATGCCGGTAAAATGGATTATTCAGGTGATTTAGATAATTTTAATGGAATGCTGTATGGTGCGAATTTTGGCGCGATGTATAAAGATTCTGATTTCTATGCACGTGCGGTTGGAACAGTGTCTTCTGCGAGTTTTAGCGATATAGAGGTTTTTGACGGAACGCGCGGTGTTAAAAATCCAAGTGGACTTTCGGGCGCGGGGATTGTTGATGGTGGACTTGTTTTTCGTCTGTTTGATGAATTTGATTTAACGCCGTTTGTTGGTGCGCGGTTTGACTATGCGCGCGTTTTGAATTTTTCTGATACAGATGTCAATATGCGATTTGGGCTAAATATCGATAAAGAAACAACTGTCGATGGAAACCGCTATGCGTTTGGGCTCAGCGTGGTTGGTCAGACGAACGGCGAAATTTACGGGTCTATTTATACCGATATAATGTCGGTTGTTGACGGCATCGGTGGGCGTTTACAGTTTGGAATTCTGAACGATGATTTTGGAATGTCTTATCGGATTTCACTTGACGCAAAGTTCGCATTTTAATCAACAATTTTCCCACGCAGTGATGCACGATTGAATTCGGATAGGTTGATTATTCCAGAATGCCGTCATACCGCCGAAGGGCGGTATCCAGTTTTTGCAAATGCAAAAACTTGCGTCGCAGACATCAAATAAATTGTCATTCTGAACTTGTTTCAGAATCTCCTGCGGAGCAGGTCATCGCTATCGCGATGTCTGGGCACCGCGCGTCCGCGGTGTGACGATTCTCTGGAAATGTTTTATTTAATCAACAATTTTCCCACGCAGTGATGCACGATTTGCCGCGGTGATTTCAATTGTCGCCATTTGCGCTGGATTGTCCGCGCGTGCAACAATACACTGTTGCATATATGGTGTGCGATAGAGCAGGTGGCGGCCGGTTTTGTCTGCGCCTTCATAGAGGCATGTTAGTTTTTTCCCGACACACGTTTCATTAAAATCGCGCTGAATTTCGTTGAGCACGCCGTCAAGTATCGCAAGTCGTTCACGTTTAATTTTTTCGCCGATTTGGTCGGGCATCAATGCCGCCGCCGTATGCGGGCGTGGTGAATATTTGAATGAATAGGAATTTATGTACCGGACACGACGCGCGATTTCCAATGTTTGATTAAAATCGTCATCTGTTTCGCCGGGGAAACCAACGATAAAGTCAGATGAGATTTGTATGTCGGGACGTGCAGCACGCAGTTTGTTTATGATGTCCATATATTCGTCTAAACTGTATGGGCGATTCATGCGGCGCAGTACATCGGGTGAGCCGCTTTGAATTGGCATATTCAAAAATGGCAACAGTTTTTCTTCGGTCGCGAACATCTGAATCAAATCGTCGGTCATTTCGGTTGGATAACTGGATGTAAAGCGTATACGGCGGATTTCTGGGATTTTTGCGGTCGCACGGATTAAATCAGAAAGACGAAAAACCTTTCCGTTTTCGTCAGTGTATTTATATCCGTTCACATTTTGCCCAAGGAAACAAACCTCCACTGCGCCGGTTTCCGCCGCATGCAGCGTGTCGCGTATAACATCATTGAACGCGCGCGAAATTTCCGGACCGCGTGTAAAGGGAACGATGCAATATGTGCAACAATGATTGCAACCTTCTTGAATCGGGATATACGACACGGTTGGTGCGGTCGTCATCGGTGGCAATTCATCGAACTTTTCAAGACCGGTTAAATCAATGTTCAAAAGTTTGGTATCTGGGTCGGACAAAATCTCTGGCAAGCGATGATAACTTTGCGGTCCCAAAACAAAATTTAATTCGGGGATTCGATGAAATGCTTTCGCGCCAACCTCACGCGCGACACAGCCAACAATGCCGAAAATCGCGTCCGGTTTTTTCGCATCGCGCACGCGCCCCAGTTCGGAAAATACTTTATTCGTTGCCTTTTCGCGGACGGAACAAGTGTTCAGTATTATTATGTCCGCATCGGCGACACTTTTGGTTGCCGTCATTCCGCGCGCGTCCAGCATGGCGGCAATGCGCCAACTGTCGTACACGTTCATCTGACAACCAAAAGTTTTAATAAAGTATTTTTTCATTTATTTTCTTTTGCCGCAATTGCTCATCGTGTTATTAGTCTTGGTTGAATGAATTTTTTGAACAACACCTATTGGCTTTATTTCTGGTAAATACAACGGGACCAATGTGTATCTTGTGCCCAAGATTATGTCGTAAATCATTTCTATTCTTTGTATTTCCATTTCTTACTCCTTTGGTTCAGTTCAGTTTGTTTCGCAAAATTTCATTGACGACGGCGGGGTTCGCACTGCCACCCGATTTTTTCATTACATTGCCGACAAAGAATCCAAGCAATCCTGTTTTGCCGGATTTATATTGTTCAACCTGGGGCGCGTTTGCGTCGATGACCTCGTCAACGATTTTTTCAATTGCGCTTGTGTCGGTGATTTGCTTCATCCCGAATTTGTCGGCAATCGCGCGCGGTGTACCGTTTTGCCCATCAAGCATTTTGATAAAAATATCTTTGGCCTGTTTGCCGTTGATTTCGTTTGTTGCAACCATATCGACCAATTCCGCCAAATCAGTTGGCGTAATAATGCGCATGCCGTCAACAATGCCGGATTTTTCATTTGTAATGTCATAGTTTTCCTGGTGCGCGAACAGTTCGGAAATCATCCAATTCGCAACCCCCTTGGCGCGTTCTGGCTTGTCCGCCACCGCCGCATCGAACCAGTGCGAAATATCAACCGACTCTGTAAGGCGCGCGGCATCGTATTCCGCAAGCCCCAGTTTTTCGATATATCGTGCGCGTGTTGCCGCCGGCAACTCCGGCATTGTGCGCCGTATGCGTTCGATTTGTTCATCTGTGATAACAAGCGGCAATAAATCTGGGTCTGGGAAATAGCGGTAATCAAGCGCATCTTCTTTGCTGCGTTCCACAGTTGTTGTTCCGTCGCCTTGGTTAAAACGCATGGTACAACGGTCAATTGTTCCGCCGTTTTCAAGGATTTCAATTTGACGTTTGGCCTCGTATTCAATGGCTGTTTTTATGAATTTGAATGAAACCATGTTTTTAATTTCGCAACGTTCATTAAAATATTTTGCACCAACGGGTCGCACAGAAACATTGACGTCTGCACGCATGGAACCTTCTTCCATATTTGCCTTGGATACACCAAGTGCGCGGGCAATTTCACGAATTTGTCGCAGGTATTTTTCCGCCTCGTCCGGTGACGAGATAAAGGAGTTGTTTTCTGGGTTTTTCACGTCCAGTGCCGTCACAATTTCCAACAGCATGACGCCCGACCGGTTAAGGTCAACAAAAGATTTCGATGGGTGCATATCGTGTTTATTCTTTGCCGCATCTTGTTCCAAATGAGCGCGTTCAATAAGAATTTTTTTCGGGTTGCCATCATCGCCAATAATTTCAATCCAACCATGATTGACCACTGCGGGTTCACTGGTTGCCTGGGTGATTTGATAACCTTGTGGCAGGTCGGGATAGAAATACTGTTTGCGGGCAAAACGGCTTTTCTTGGCGATTTCTGCGTTTATCCCAAGGCCAAATTTGATGGCCTGTTCAACGCAATATTCGTTCAAAACCGGCAACATTCCGGGCATTGCGGCATCGACCATGGAAACCTGAGTATTCGGGGCGACGGTCGGGTTATAGTCCGCAGATGCACCACTGAAAATCTTACTTTTGGACAGAACCTCTATATGAGTTTCCAATCCAACAACCACTTCCCAATCGCCTGTTTTGCCTTTTATCGTGAACATTTTCTTTTTCCTTGCTTTTTTGTTTTTTGTATTTTATTATGGCTCTCACGGATGGCCAGATAGCTCAGTTGGTAGAGCAAGGGACTGAAAATCCCTGTGTCAGTGGTTCGATTCCACTTCTGGCCACCATTTTTTATTGTTATGATCCTTTTGTGTTTGCTATTCCGTGTCGTCTTATATACATTATACCCAATTTTTTTAACTCGGTTTCTGCGGATTTTGCTAGTAAACGGTTTTCGTTTTCTTTGTTCTTCTGTCGTGCTAGATCAAACATATAAGACATATCTGTGCTTTCACGAAATTCTGGTAAATTATTGAGCACATTATGATTAAGCATGACATAATAATGATGGAAGGTTTCGTTTGAAATAATGTCTTCAATTTTTAAGAAACCAGCGTTTTTATGCTGTGCTAGATAGTAATACAGTACGTTTTGCCAACGAGATGTAAATTGGGACGAGTGTGAGTGTCCATGATTATATGAATACATAGCGTATTCTTTGTCTATGTGTGGGTTACGATTAATTCGTCTATTGATAATGTCTGTTAAATCGGTGTTGTAAAGAATTGTATGAGAAGGTGTGTCTAACAATATATTATAGACTTCGTTCATTACAAAACGACCAAGTTGTTGATATGTTTTTATTGTATCTGTCATTTTTTATTCCCCCATTATCTTTGTTGGTCGGTTATCGAGGTTCGCAAACTGTTCAATGTGTTTGGCCAGTTGCAGTACGCGAACATCATCAAACATTTTCCCAACAACCTGCACGCCCAATGGTAACCCGTCCGACGCCAATCCCGCCGGCACAGATACCGCCGGCACGCCCGCCAAATTCATCGCCACCGTAAATAAATCCAATGCATAGTATTCAAGCGGTGTCATGTCTGAATCCAGTGGTTTTGCCGTTCCCGCACCCGACGGGCAAACGATTAAATCGCAACTTTCAAATGCGCGGTTGAACGCATCGGCAATCATACGGCGAACGCGTGCGGCCTGCATAAAATAAACTTCGTAAGATTCGGACGATAAAACCGCGGTGCCAATAATCATACGGCGTTTAACTTCGTCACCGAAACCGGCGGCACGTGTCTTTTTATATGTGTCGTAAATGTCGGAACCCTCCACACGCAGGCCGTATCGCACACCGTCATATCGCGCAAGGTTTGATGATGCCTCGGCCGGGGCGATGATATAGTATGCCGCGAGTGCGTCAAGGATATTCGGAATTGAAACCTCAATAATTTCTGCGCCGATTGATTTCAAATCAGCCACGCGTTTTTCAAATAGAGATTTCATATCATCGGAAATTTTGACATTATCAAATTCTTTGATAACACCAACGCGCAATTTTTTCCCGTCACCCAAAACTGGCTGCAAAGGCGTTTGCATATTTAATTTGAAATCCGCACTTGTGGAATCCTTTGGGTCGTGTCCCGCCATCGCCGAAAGCAACAGTGCCACATCATCAACCGTTCGTGCGATTGGGCCGGGTGTATCGAGTGATGATGCAAATGCAACACAACCCCACCGTGATGACAAGCCGTATGTTGGCTTCATGCCGACCAGTCCAGTGATAGAGCAGGGGAAACGTATTGAACCACCCGTATCTGTTCCGGTTGCACCCATTGCCATACCCGATGCAACGGCGGATGTTGAACCGCCCGATGAACCGCCGGCGGTTAAATGTTTTTCCCTTTGCCATGGATTTACCGGTGCACCAAAGTATGAAGTTTTCGAAAATGTTCCCATCGCGAATTCGTCTAAATTGGATTTCCCCAGCAGCACCGTTCCGGCATCAATAAATTTTTGGGACACGGTCGATTCATATTCCGGAACAAAGTTTTCAAGCATGCGCGATGCCGCCGTGGTGCGAATACCGCGCGTTGCGAATAAATCCTTCATCGCAATCGGAATACCGTCAAGTGGTTGCGCGTTTCCGTTTTTAATCCGTTCGTCCGTGGCATGTGCGTCCGCCAGTGCGCGTTCCGCCGTAACCGTGATATATGCGTTCAATTCGGGGTTATATTTTTCAATTCGCGCCAAGTGAGCCCGCGCAAGTTCGGTCGCAGATATTTCGCGACTGTTTAGTTTCTTTAACGCTTCGGTAATGGTTAAATCTATCATTTTTTTTCCTTTATTTCCCTGCGGCGTGTCGGTTCATAGATAAAATTTCACAGATGTGTTTTATAAATTGCGATTTGCACAAATCCCTTTGAAAGCATAGTGCGCAATTGGCGTCCACCTTTAGCCCACAATAACGATCGTTAGCATCGGCGGCCGGAATGATTTCGATAATCATTTCGTTCTTTTTATTTCTTGGACGGATAGGTGTGAATTGTTTGGCCGGTTGAATGCCATTTGCGTGAATTATCATATTGCCAAAATGCACATTGCAAAAGCATTTCGTATCGGCAAAATCATTTGGGTTATAGTTTTTAACAAAATTTAATAAATATTGCTTTTGTTCTTCGGTCCATGGGCCCAGTTTTATCTTTGCCGGTTTGCCAATATTTGACATTGACTTGTTTGTTAAAATTACTTCTATTCCATTATCTGACATTTTATATCCCTTTATTTAATCCCCATCCATAACCTTTGGCACCGCAAAGTATCCACGACTTACGCCGGCCTTGTCCGGTGCGTTCGCCATAACCGCATCGCGGATGCCGCCGTCGGTGACAACGTCTGCGCGCAGTGGTAAATCATGCATCGCCGGCGAAAGCATTGGTTCAACGCCGGTTGTGTCAATCTGTTTTAATTTATCAATCCATTCAATAACGGAATCGATATTCATTTTTTCAAGTTGCTCATCGGAAATGTCAATCTTTATCAAATCCGCGAATTTGTGCAATTGTTGCTTGCTAAATGCCATTTTACATCCTATATTTTAACACAAAGGTGATTATACAATGATTTTATCAGATTTCAAGGCATTAGAAAAAAAAGGTCGGTTGTTAGGCATCGATTGGGGCGCGCGCCGAACGGGTATCGCGGTTTCGGATGCTTCGTGGTCTTTGGTGTTTCCGCGGTCGCCGATTTTGCCACATAATGAATTAGATTTGATTAAAAAAGTTGAAAAGTTGATAAAGGACGATGGCTTTGCAGGCGTTATTATCGGGTTGCCGCTGCGAACGGACGGAACTGATTCCGATACTACGCGGGCCGTGCGGGCGTTTGCCGATGAACTTTCCAAATTGGTTGATACGCCGATTGCATTTATTGATGAAGCATTAACATCTATTGTCGCGATGGACTATTTGGGACGGCGGGTGCGGCGACATGATATTAAAACGCGCCTTGATTCATTTGCCGCCAAGGTTATTTTGGAAAATGCGATTGCACTTATCAAGCGGGGTTAAGACGACAAATTCCAGATTACCGTCATCCCGCGGTGTCGGGTCCCGCGCAAAATGAAGTTTTGCGTGGGTGATGGTGCGCGGAATCCAGTTTGCGGCAACGCCGCAAACCTGCGTCGCAGACAGTAAATATAAATGTGCGATGTCGCAAAGCGCATATCGCATTCCCTGCGGGGCAAGTTTTTGCATTCGCAAAAACTGGGCACCGCCCTTCGGCGGTGTGACGCGTCTTTAGAATCTTTTTGTTCTGTTTTAATTGTTTTGTTATTCTTCGCTTTTATCTGGTATCTTGCCGTCGGTGGAAAGCAAGATTGCTATCCAGCGTGTTGAATCAAACTGCGCCGTTATTATAAATGCCGCAACGAGTAATGGAACACTGAAAAACATTCCTGCGACACCCCATATCAATCCCCAGAACACCAGGTTTATTAAAATCGCAAGCGTTGAAAGGTTTAATGTCTTGCCCGTAAGTTTTGGTTCGATGATATTTCCGAATACTATTTGTAATCCGATAAGACCCAATGCAAGTAATACTAATTCATTTAATGTTGCGCCTGATATTGCCGCAAACAATATCGGCAGTCCGCATCCGATAATTGCTCCGATTGTCGGAATGTAACTTAAAATAAATATCGCAAATGCCCATACGCCCGCGAATTCAAGGCCCAATATCCACATCCATGCGTATGATATCAATCCTGTAATTCCGGAAACAAGTGTCTTCATAAACAAATATTTCTTCATGTTTTCGTCAATGCTTTGTATGATATAGCGAATTTTCTTTGAATGATTTTTATTTGGGAAAAGTTCAGCAAATTTTTTATGAAATGTGCTTTGTTCCACAAACATAAATATCATATACACAATCACCATGCCCATCGATGTCGCAAGTTTTGCAACCGATGAACCGATGCTTGATACAATCGATGTGATGTTCGGCAGGGCGATACTGGTTATATCAATATCCAATGTGTCGGAAATATAATTCCAAAGACTATTCAAACTTGCCTGAATTTCCGGCATTGCCGCCAACAGTTCGTGGAACATCGGCCGGACACGTGTTACAAACAAATATATTAAACCAACAAATGTTGCGATGGACAAAAGTGTTGATAACAAATTGAATAATGGTTTTGAAATTGTGCATTTGCCTTCTTCGCATGCAGGAAAAAGCTTGCGATAATATGTCGCAGTTGCGTTTATCAGATACCATAAAAATGTTGCGACAAGTAATGGTATAAATATTGAACTGCCTATCCACAATATGAATATAAATGCGACAAATAAAATAAGTCCGTTCATGTGTAACACCTTTGCTTTTGCATCAACATTATTCTATCACAATTTTGCCGTTTGATAAAGTGGTTGTATGTGTTGGTGATATTAAATCGGTAAAATTATGTTGATGACTTATGAAAATAAATGTTGTGTCAGGCATCGATTTTATTACGTCCGCGATTTGCGTCTGTGTTTGTGCGTCCGCACCGGAATCTGGTTCATCTAAAATCGCAAGTTTCGGATTGGTTAAAATAAGGCGTAACAGCATTATGCGTTTTCTTTCGCCACCTGAAAAACCAACATTTATTGAACGGTTTAGCCATTCACGTGGTATGTTTAATATGTCGCGGGCTGTTTCCAAGTTTTCGATAAATTCAGACATAGGTAAATCCCGCCCCGTTTGGAAATGATGGTGTGCGGATGCGGAATGTTTTAGAAAACTGGTAATGGTAAGGCCTGGAATTTCAGGAACATTTTGTGCGCCGGTAAATATACCCATCAATGCGCGGGCGGTTGCGTTTTCGCCTGTGATATCGTGGCCATCAAAAATAATTTTTCCGCTATCTATTTTATATGTTGGGTCGCCGGATATGGTGCCGACCAATGTAGATTTGCCCGAACCATTTTGTCCGCGGATTAAATGTCGCGCACCGTTTTCTATATCCAAATTTATATCTGATAATAATTGTTTCCCGTCAAAGGATACGCAAAGGTTTTTTATTTCAAGTATCATTTTATTCCCCCATTGGTATTGGAAATTGCCATTTGAATAAGTTGTCGTGATTCAACCAAAAATTCCATTGGTAATCGCGACAGTATCGGTGTTGCGGTTGCACCGATAATAAGTGCCGTTGCGGTGTCTGTATCAATGCCCGCTGTGTTCAGGTAATGTAATTGTGTCACATCGATTGAACCGGTTGATGCCTCGTGAGTTTGGATATTATCGGCGTTTTCATAAACTATGTCGGGCAGGGCGTTCGTTATCGCCATGTTGCCAACAATTCGTGTGTCGCACTTTGATGCGTTTTTGCCGCCGCAACCCGAAAAGTAAACTAAACTGCGAAATGTTTGGCGCGACCAATCAAGCGCAACGCCGTATGATAAGATATTAGATGTAGTGTTGTTGCCAATGTGCAACATCTTTGTGCCAGTGTCAGATTGTTGGCCGCCACGTGTTATGGTCAGCGAATAAAAATCACTTGCGGCGCCGTCCCCGTATAAAATTGTTGATGGATATTTCCATGTCATCGCAGAACCAACCTCAAATTGTGTCCAATCAAGGCGTGCGTTATTATAACACTTGCCGCGCTTTGTAACAAAATTCAAAATGCCGGTATTGTTGTATACGCCGGTTTCCGGCGCATTGCCTGCGTGCCAATTTTGAACGGTCGCATATTTTACATGCGCGTCATCGCCCACAATTATTTCAACGACACCGCTGTGCAGTTGATGATTGGGACGGCGTGGTGCACTGCACCCCTCCATATAACTGAGTTTTGAACCGGTGTCCGCGATGATAAGTGTCCTTTCAAATTGACCAATTTTTGCAGTTTCAATTCTAAAATAACTTGCCAAATCAATTGGGCATTCGGTGTGTGGCGGGATATAAATAAATGTGCCGTCTGAAAATACAGCGGAATTTAATGCCGCGAAAAAATTGTCTGTTGGTGGAACAACCGTGCCAAGGTATTTTCTAACCAAGTCGGGATATTCCAAAACCGCGCGTGAAAACGGCAGGAAAATTATTCCGCGTGATGCAAGTTCCGCTGTATACGATGTGTGCACGGATTCACTGTCGATTACTGTATCTGTTGCCATACCAAGTAATGCGCGTTGTTCGTTTTCGGGTAACCCCATTTTATCGTATGTGCTTTTAAGGTCGTTGTTATCAATCGGGGTGGGCGCGTTATAATAATTTAATGTGTCGTAATCTATTGGTGCATAATCGATTTCGCCCCAGTGCGGTTCCGGCATTTTTTTCCATGCATCAAATGCAGATAGGCGCCATTCGGTCAGCCAAACAGGTTCATCGCGATGATGTGATATATCAATAATAAGTTCGGTTGAAAGTTTCGTCATTTAATGTCTTCGTCCGTCGTGGCAAGTTGATAGCCTTGGGCGAAAAAAGTGAGCGATTGCCCAAGCAGGCCATTAAGAAAGGTTGTTGCCAAAATTCCATCTGGTTCTGTTGCATTGAGGTTTTCTAATAAATTTTCCGCGCGCGACATATAATTTGATACGCTGCGTTTTATGTTTGAATCAAGTTTTATTGCACGACGCAATTTTTCCATTACAAATGGATTTTTCGCGTATTCGTCTAATAACCCGCCCAGTGTTCTCCATAATGGGTGTTCCGATGTGTTGCGTGGCATTATGTCCAATGCTGCCAAAATTGGGATAAGGTTTTGTAATAAATCTTGGTATATCATTTCGGCGTGTTCCGCGACCGCGTTTGTTGCGGACTTGTTTTTTAACGTGTTTTGCATCTTTAAAATCATGTCTTGCATATAAGACGTGTTTTTTTCAAGTGCTTCGATATGTCGATTGGCCGTTATAACCATCACCATTGTGATTACGCATACAAAGCATAAAATTCCAAAATATATTGATATTAGTGTGTAATCCATTTCGTTTCCTTTGTTTCAATATATAAAGTATAACATACTTTTTCCGATTCGCTTGCACAGAGATAAAATAATTTTAAAAACGTTTGCAAAATGCATTTTTAGGTCTTGCACAGATTCGGTCAAATTGTTATAATGGACTATAGAAGAAAGGAATTTTTTAAGGAAAGGAAGGTTTATGTTTCGCAAAATTTTAATTGCTGCTATGCTTGCAACCGCCGCTGGCTATTGCTTTGCGGCAATTGCGTTAGAGCAAGTTGTTACATCCGAAGTGTTCTATAAAGAAGATAGGGACGATAGGGAAAATTACGTTCAACAGAACGATAATTATTATGTTGAACAGTATCAGCAGCCTGTTCAGTACCAAGAAGTTTATTATGAACAACCCTATCAGGAGCAATCGTATGAATATCAACAGGTTGAATATCAACCGCAGCCTATGCCTGTGCAGCCGGTTGCAATTCCTGCATGGCCTATTGGGTCCGAGGCGGATACAACTGTTTCTTGTGCCGAAGGTGTGTGTTCCAAGAAAAAACAATCTGATAATATAAAGATTGTTTCAAAGGTCGGTGATGATTTGGTTGTTGAAAATAATTTTAATCTGGGTGCGCGTGGCCCGCGTGATGGTTCGGGTTGGTCCGGTGGTGCAAATATGTTGCATGGTATGCCGATTCCAACCGGCTTTGACGGTGAATGTGTAAATGGTGCGGAAATGCCATTGTTACAGCGTGAAGTTTTGGAAGATGATGGTGGAAACGTTTTGGCGGTATCGCGCAGTGGTCGCAAAAGATGTGTTCGCTATGCCGATGGGTATGATGCGTATCTTGCGCGAAATGGTTTGGTTGAAAGGACGGCGGATGGTGGTATTGTTACTGGTGGTGGTGTTATAACTGTGAATAGCGATGGTGTCGTCAGTGTTATTAATGATGTAACCCCGGGGCAAGATACGGTAATTGTGTCGGGTGATGCGCAAACAATTATTTCTGGTGGTTCAGAGTTGGCGGTTGATTTGTCTGCTGATGCGGAACCGGCGGTTGCTTTACAGGACCAGGTTCGTTCTTGGGTTGTGGCAAGTGGTCAGACCTTGCGTGAGGTTTTACAGTCTTGGTGTGATAAAGAAGGGTGGGATTTGGTTTGGACAACGTCTCGCGAATATCCGATAGAGGCAAGTGCTGTGTTCAAAGGACGCTTTGTTGATGTTGCGTCCGCGGTGGTGCGTAATTTTGGCCGTGCAATTCCAGTGCCTTATGCTAAGTTTTATAAGGGGAATCGTGTTTTGGTAATATCGACAACTGAAGACTAATATAAAGATTGTAGGGAGATACATATGTTAAAGGCGTTTAAGTTTTTTGTTGCATTATTTGCTTTTGTCGTGGTTGCTGGTTGCGCAACGCGTAATTCGGCTAAGGTTGCGGCGACTGTGGATAAAGATTTTGTAAATGTTTATGATGCCTTTGAAATGGCGAAAAATCCGCGGGCCAAGGTTGCAAGTGGTGATACTGTTTCCATGTCCGAAGGCGTTTGGCTTGGTGGAAAATCAACTTTGATGGAACATAAAAACGATTTGCCAAAACAATTTGAAACCGATACAGGTGTTACAATTTTGCTGAATGAACCGGTAACCTTGCAAGTATTGGCAAATAATATTAATTCTATTACTCGTATTCCGGTAAAGATTGATAGCCAGATTGCGTCCGATAAGTTAAAGCGGACGATGAATGTTGCGTATACTGGAAAATTGTCGGGCCTCTTGTCCCAGGTCGCGACAGATTTAGACTTGCTTTGGTACTATGACAAGACGGCGATTGTGTTCTATGAAACTGAAACCAAGACATTTACTTTATATGCGCTGGGGACAGATATATCTTATCAATCTTCGGTGCAAACGGACGATGGAAATCAGGTCTATTTGGAAACAACGCTGAAAGAATGGGACGAAGTTGAAAGTACAATTTCATCTATTATCGGCAAATCGGAAAATTCTAATTTTACCGTATCGCGCAGTTTAGGAACAATAACGGTAACTGCGCCACCGTCGGTGTTGGCACGTGTCGGTGATTATATTGCGCGTCAAAATAAACGTCTGTCGCAATTGGTAACGATTGATGTGAAAGTTTTGCAGGTTTCAATCGCAAATGATTCGGGTTTTGGGTTGAACTTGGCGGCGGCGATAAATGCGGCAACTGGGCTTAACATCGTTGCAAATCCAAAGAATAATTTCTCGTCCCCAGAGGCCAGTGCCATCAATATTGCGGTTTTGTCGAATGAACTGTCGGGCTTGACCGGGGCGACACATTTGGAAAATGGTTCGACGGTTTCGGGGGCATATACCAATGATCAAATAAATAATGGTTCGCTTTCAGGCATCGCAGGCAGTACCGCATTGATTCAGGCGTTGGCAAAGCAGGGCAAGGTTTCACTTGTTACAAATGTCGGTGTAACAACGCGTAATAATCGTGTCGCGCCGGTGAATAATACCAAGAGTACCGGTTACATCAAACGGTTCGAATCGCGTAACTTTACGACCGTTGAATCCAGTACTGTTGACCAAGATAGTTTGGAAACTGGGTTTTCAATGCAACTGTTGCCGAACATTTTGGAAAATGGAAAAATCTTGCTGCTGTTCCGTATGTCTGTGCGTGAATTGTTAAAGATGGCGAGTCAGACAATTGGTGAAGTAACATTGCAATTGCCAGAAGTGGAAGAGCGCAGTTTCATGCAGGAAGTTATCATGGAATCCGGTCAAATGTTGGTTGTGTCCGGCTTTGAAAAACAGGCGAATAATGATACGCGTTATGGAATTGGGGATCCTGACTTTATGTTGTTGTCGGGATCGCGCGAAACACAATCAACCCGCGACGTGTTGGTTGTGATTCTGACCCCGCAAGTGTTGGTTAGCCCGATGGATGCGGAACGAACGATACAGCAACACTGGGGCGCGCCACTGAATTAAAATTAAAAGACCGTCAAACGACGGTCTTTTTTTTACAATTACCACGAATAAACGGCGTGCAGAAATGCACGCCTGAAACTAACCCGTCTGGCTTCGCCATCCACCCCTTCACACGGTGAAGGGGACTATGCCAATTTGGCAGCGGCGCGGGTCAAACGTGAAACTTTACGTGAAGCACGTTTCTTCGGCATTGTTTTGCCGGCGGCCTTCATCATTTTGCTTTCGGCGCTGCGCACCGCGGCGACCGCGGCGGCCTTGTCCCCAGATGCAATGGCCCGGATTGCCTTTTTATTTTCAGTTTTAACGGCACTGCGCCGCGCGGTGTTTACCGCGTTTTTCTTCGCAGTTACCAAGACTCTTTTTTTAGATGATTTGTGGTTTGCCACTTTATTTTCCTTTTATTTATTTTGGTTTTCTGGTATATTTTATAGAAAACAAAGATAAAATCAAGGAAAAATAACGATGTTATATATTATTGGTATTCTGGTCGCCTATTTGATGGGCAGTATTCCGTGCGGTTTAATAATTTCACGTGTTTTGGGCTATGGCGATTTGCGCAAAATCGGCAGTGGTAATACCGGCGCAACAAATGCGCTGCGGGCGGGGGGATTGCGGCTTGCAATTCTTGTTTGGGTGCTGGATATGGCCAAGGCAATCGCTGCGGTTTTAATTGGAAACGCGCTTTTGGGTGCGACTTTTGGTGCATGGTGCGGCTTTGCGACGATGGTTGGACACTGCTTTCCAATGTGGTTGCGGTTTCATGGGGGCAAAGGTGTATCGTGTCTGTTCGGAATTTTTTTGGCGGTAAATCCTTTGATGTTCGTGATTTGCGGGATTGAGTGGTTGATTGTCGCGCTTGGGTTCGGGTATTCGTCGCTGGGGGCGATAGTTGTATTTTGTCTTGCGCCGGTGTTGGGTTTTGCAATTTCGGCGGGCGTGGGTTTTGCGTTTTTGGCGATGGGGCTATTGTGCCTCTATCGGCATATGGAGAATATTGGTCGCCTGGTCGGTGGCACTGAATCGAAAATCACATGGCGGTGGAAGAAATAAGACTATTTGCGCTTTATTTTTGACCGATTTTGTGATATAATAGCGGATGTTAAAGAGGGAGATTTTGTAAATGAAAACTTTGTTATTCATGTCGCTTTTGGTCGTGCCGTGTCTTGCAATCGCGGATGTGCGTGACCCGCGTGTCGGCGCAACCAGCATGGTTGCAAGTCGTCTTGCGCCCGCGCAGGGCAGGGCGATTGTCGCATCGAAAAATCAAATTACTATGCCGGATGTGTCGATTAGTACTGAACCCCGTTCGCCGAGTATCAAGGCCGATGATATAAAGCCGTCTTTCCCGACAAAGGAGGAAAAAGATAATCGTGATGCGGAACGTGCTGCGTGCCTTAATAACAATATCGGAATTGGGAATACTTTCGTTTGGGCATCAAAGTTTAGTAATACGAACAGTTATGCCGCGATGCAGGAAGATTTAGAAAATCCTGAAAATAATGTTTGCTTTGTAAAGGTCGATTTGAAATCAACGGATGCGCGCGTGAATATGTCGGATATTCCAAGTCGCTATTTCCCATGGGGATACAATATAACCTGTGGTTCGTGGGTTGATGAAGAATTGTTACGCCAGCGAATTTTGGATGGTAAGAAGACTGGTCGGACATGGGCTACTGTTGGTGGTGCGGTTGGTGGTGCCGCGGTTGGTGTCGGTGCGATGGAACTTTTTGGAAACAAACTTATTGGTGGCAAAGTCCAAGGGCAAAAGAACGAAAAGTTGACTCAGACGCAATTGTTGCGGTCGCAACTCTTGACCATGAAAAATAAAAAAGATTCGCGTTACGACACGTTTAAGACGGAGTTACGCAAATTTAAGCAAGATTGTGATGATTACAAGTCTAAAACAGGTAAGACATATGAAAAATGTGATGAATTCGACTATGATGAATTGCTTGCAATATAGTATTTCATTACACATATAAATGTATAAAACACCCGATTGGGTGTTTTTTCTTGTGATTTAGAACAAAATGTATAGTATTTGCGGTATGGACGATTTGTTTAAACATCTTTTAATTCTGCGGTCGCCGGGTATTGGACCGGTGGCGTATGAAAAATTGCTAGCGCGTTTTGGGTCGGTGGATGCGGTGATTGAATCTCTGCACCCATCTGCGGAATTGCGTGATGCGGTTATGCGCGAAATAGATTCAGCGACGCGTATGGATATAAAATTCGTCTTTGATACGGATGAATATTATCCGAATGCGTTGCGGCGCGTGAAAAATCATCCGCCAATTTTAACTGTGCGTGGAAATATTGAAACGTTGCGTTACGAATCGGTTGCGATGGTTGGGACGCGGCATGCAACGGCTGTTGGTATGGATTTTGTGGCGAATATGGCGACGGTTTTTGCCCAACATAATATATGCGTCGTGTCCGGTATGGCAATAGGAACTGATTCGGCGGCGCATATTGGTGCATTGCGCGCGGCGGGAAATACGAATACTGTTGCGGTATTGGCCGGTGGGGTCGATTATATTTGGCCATTAGAGAACGAATCGCTTTATTATGAAATATTAGAGCGTGGCGCGGTGGTAAGTGATATGCCAATTGGCTTTGTGCCAAAGGGAACGAACTTTGTGCAGCGGAATCGAATCATCGCCGGAATTGGTGAGAAACTGATTTTATCCGAGGCCGATTTGAAATCGGGCAGTATGAAAACCGCAGAATTCGCGCAGGAATATGGTCGGATTGTTTATGCGGTGCCTTCACATCCGGCCGATTCACGGGGCGCAGGGCCAAATTCACTGATTCGGTCGGGTGCCGCGATTTTATGCCAAGGTATATCAGATTTCTTCGCGGAAGACAATCGCGCGCAAAAAAATGAAAAAAAATCCGAATCAGAAAATCAAATTTTGGATAAAATTGGAACGGTTCCACTGTCAGAATCTGTATTGGCAGAAATTGTCGGAAAAAGTATTTCGGAAATTAAACGCGAACTTGTAATTTTGGAATTGCAGGGTCTGATTGAAAAACAAGATAATGGATACGTTCGGCGATAGAAAAAATTATGTCTATACAGTGTATATACAAAGCGCGGTAAACAGGGAAAAAAACGAATCGTGTCAAAAAATAAATTTCAAAAAATTGGTGAAGATTTGGTTGCAAACAGAAATCAATCTTATACATTATCGACCATAGAAAGGTTGGTTTGTAAATTAACAATATCAGTGAGAGAGTAGAGTGTAGGGAACATAAAAAAGCGTCAGATAAAAGGGAAAGGTGAAATTTGACGTTTTTATGCGGGTGGCTTTTGCATACTTCGCGTGGGACTTTGCAGGAAACTCTTTGAAAGGAAGGAAAGGAGAAACGGCATGCAGGTGGCAATTCTTAATAAACAGGTTTCGGTGAATGCAATACGCGCGGATATTGCCACCAAAATGGATGCGGCCTGTTTTACTTCTTGGATTGCACCACTTGATATAATTGTGTCGGATTCTGAATTATTGTTCAATGCACCGAATCAATTTACTGCTGATTTTATTAATAACACATATTCAAATATATTGAATTCTGTTGCGAATGAATATGGTCTGAATGCACGTGTTGCAGTTGCAAATATTGCGCCACGCATGGTTAAAACCGCAAACGACAATAATTCGCAAACATATACTGCGCCGGCCACAACAAATGATGCCGGCGATTTTGATTCTTTCGTATCGTCCGAAGAAAATTCGTTTGTTGTGTCGGCGTGTAAAAAAATGGCGGCGGGGACGGCAACGTTTTCACCGCTGTTTATTTATGGACCTGCGGGCAGCGGGAAATCTTTGCTTGCGCGGTGTATAAATTCGGCGGCGCGTGGGCGCACCGTTATGATGTCGGGTTCGCAATTTGTTTCTGAATTTGCGCGCGCGTTGCATGACCGGACAATTTTCGCGTTCAAAGATTATTGCCGTAATTGCGATACTTTTATCTTGGACGATGTTCAGGTACTTTCCGGCAAACGTGCAACATGCGATGAATTTTTGCAATTGGTTGTCGATTTGCGTAATGCCGGTAAAAATATTGTTTTGATTGCGGATGCGGCACCAAGTAATTTAACTGGGTTTGATCATCGCGCGCAATCACTTTTGGCATCTGGGTTGGTTGCGGATGTTGTTGCGCCAACGCGCAGTGTTCGTGCAAAAATGTTCGAACGCGCGGGTGTTGATGCAACCGTTGCAAATATGATTGCGGGGCGCGTGCTTTCCGATGGTCATGTGATTGCGGGCGTGCTTAATAAAATAAATGCCTATCGTGAAATCATGGGCGAATCGATTGATGAAAATGTCGCAGAACGTATTTTGGCGGATACACTTAAAAAATCGCGTTCACCAATTGCGATTGTGAAATCTATGTGCGAAAAGTTGGGTGTGTCGTATGATGCGGTTTGTGGAACTGGGCGCGCGCGCGCGTTGGTTTTGGCACGGCAAATGATGATGGTCGTTCTTAAAAATGCAACCGGGTTATCACTTGCGGAAATCGGGCAATATGTTGGTGGACGCGACCATGCGACCGTTATGTACGGAATTGATAAAATCGAAAAGTTAAAGACCAGTGATTTGGTTTTGTCAGCGCAACTTTCGCAAATGATTGATGAATATAAATAGAAAAAAGTTTCGTTTGTTGTTGAAAAAAAAATCCCGAATTTATTTCGGGATTTTTTATTTTATTTTGGTGTTTTTCGGATAGAACATTCTGTTTCGCATTTCTACTTGATTATAAATGTCTGTCATCGTTTTTTGGTCAAGGCTTGGGTCATTGGTATCGATACCGCCGTCTGGGAATACACGAAACATCCATATTCTTGTTTCTGAACCTGGAACAATAGGTTTCTGATATTCGAGAACCGTGCACTGGTGTTTTTCGTCGAATAGCGCACTGTGCTTTATAATTGCTTTTACATGCATTTTGGGGCAACTTATCACTTTTATTGTCTCATTTTCGGTTTTGCCTGTTTCTATTTTTTTGCCGTTTTCTATTTCTATTTTGCAAATTGGCAGTTCTTCTCCTTCGGACCATTGCACTGGATTTTTCGTAAGTGCTTGTAAATTTACATGGTACACGCAATCGTATAATGTTTCTTTGTTATGTTTCATTGTACAAAACTCCCTTTTGGTTTTTATTCACAAACGCGTGAAAGTATAACGCAAAAAAATATGGTGTCAATATGTTATACAAATAAATCTTTTACAAATTGGGCGTGTTCGGTAATAAAGCGAAAACGGAATTCCGGTTTTTTGCCCATAAGTTCCGAAACAATTGTGCGCGTTTTTTCAGTATCTTCAACACCTTCGTCCGTGCGCGGGGGCAGGTCGACACGAACCAATCGCCGTGTCTTTGGCGACATAGTCGTTTCCTTTAACTGGTTCGGCATCATTTCACCCAGCCCCTTAAATCGTGAGATTTCGACCTTCTTATTTTTATATTTTCCGTTTGTTATTTTTTCAAGTTCTTCGTCAGAATCGATATAGAACGATTCGGTGCCGTGAGTCAATTTATACAGTGGCGGGCAAGACAGATACAAATGGCCACCGTATATTAGTTGCGGCATAACCTGATAGAAAAACGCCATCAGCAATGATGCGATATGGCTTCCGTCCACGTCGGCATCGGTCATTATGATTATTTTTTCATAACGCAATTTTGCATCGTCCCAATCCTTGGCGGTGCCGGCACCGATGATGTCGATTAAATCGTTTAGTTCGCGGTTGTTGCCGAACCGTTCGTCCGAATTAGACACGACATTTAACACCTTGCCGCGCAGGGGCATAATCGCCTGGGTCGCGCGGTCGCGCGCCTGCTTTGCGGTACCGCCGGCAGATTCGCCCTCTACAATAAACAACTCCGTCCCCGCAACACCGTGTTTCGAACAGTCGGCAAGTTTTGCCGGCATACGAATACGTTTTGTCGGGGTTTTGCGTGCAACCTCTTTGACCTGTTTTACGCGAATGCGCGCGTTGGCAAGGTTTACGATAAATTCCAACAGTGTGTTCGCGGTCTTTGGGTCCGATGCCAAGAACATTTCCCATGGGTCGCGCAGTGCGTTTTCGGTATATTTCGCAATTTCAGGGTTCGAAAGTTTTTCCTTTGTCTGGCCCAAAAACTGTGGTGTTTTATAGAATATCGAAACAATCGCCGCAACCGAATCGAAGACGTCTTCGCCAATTATATTTGTCGCGGCCTTGTTATTCACCTTGTCCCCGTATGCCTTTATCCCACGGGTAATCGCAGATTTGAATCCGGTTTCGTGTGTGCCGCCGTCAATTGTTGCAATCGTGTTGCAATATGAAGCGAAAAATCCATCGTCAGATGCCGCGCCGTTTTCATCGGTTAAAAAGGTTAGCGCCCATTCCACGCGGCCGGAATCGTCCGGGAAATCAATCGCACCGGAAAAGAGTTTTGGTAAAATCTTTGGTTTATCGCGGGTCTTTTCGTCCAAGAAATCTGCCACGCCGTTCGGATAGTAAAATGTCGTGTCGGCCGGAATTTCCATGTCGGCGGTAAGCAATTCCGGATTGCAATGCCAATCAATTTTAACACCGCGGGAAAGAAACGCCTTGGCCCGCGCCATGCGGTAAATCTTTATAGGTTTGAAAACCGCCGCTTCGCCGAAGATTTCGTCATCGATTGTAAATCGAATACATGTGCCGTGTGCCTTGGACGGGTTCCCGCGCGACATTTTTGTTGTTGGCTTGCCACGCGAAAAAGATTGATGCCATTCGTACCCATCGCGCGCGATTGTTACAATCATTTTGGACGAAAGCGCGTTGACAACCGCACTGCCCACGCCGTGCAGACCGCCACTGGTCTTATACACATTGTTATTGAATTTCCCGCCGGAATGAAGAGTTGTTAAAATAACCTCTAACGCCGATTTACCGGGGTATTTTGGATGTTCATCAACCGGAATTCCGCGACCGTCGTCAGTAATTTCAATCGTTTTTGAATCGATTAAACGGACAGTAATTTTCTTGGCAAAGCCGGCCACAGCCTCGTCAATCGAGTTATCCATAATTTCAATCGGCAAGTGGTGCCACGCCTTTTCGTCTGTGCCGCCGATATACATTCCAGGCCGCAGACGGACGGGCTCTAACCCTTCCAACACCTGAATATCCGATGCATCATAAGATTGTGTTTTTTGTTCTGCCATATCCTTATTATTATACCATAATTTCGTTTGGCGCAAGTCCATAAATAAGAATTTTAGGGGCTTGATTTTATCGGAAACCGCATTATATATTTGTGCAAGAAATAAATACGGACCGTAAAAATGAATAAAAATCCTTATGAAGTTTTGGGTGTCGCGCGCGATGCGTCGGATGCCGATATTAAAAAGGCCTATCATAAATTGGTGCTTAAATACCACCCCGACAAAAATCCGGGGGACAAGGTCGCCGAAGAAAAGTTCAAGGAAGTAAATAACGCTTTTGATATTTTGAAAGACCCGCAAAAGCGCGCGGCGTATGACCGCTTTGGTGATGCGGCGTTCGCCGGTGGAAACGGGGCTTCGGCCGGTATGGGCGGAAATCCGTTCGGAAACGGCGCGTTCCACTTTGATATGGGGGGCGGCAACGGCATGGAAGATATACTGCGAGAGGCGATGCGTGGTTTTGGCTTTGGTGGGTTCGATGGCGGTGGCCGCGGCGGTCAAAGCGCACAGGCGCGTGGGCGCGATTTGTTGGACGAGGTTGTAATTA
>JAGCDW010000055.1 GCA_017650945.1 Alphaproteobacteria bacterium
CAAGTGCGGCATCAAGTTCCGCCGTTTCGATTTCCGCCTGGCGCGCCTTGAACAATTCGCGCAGTTCGGTATTTTCACGATTTAATTTTGCACGCGCGTCATTATCCAAATTTTTCATTTCTTTTAATCGCGCGGTCATTGTGCCGTTTTTACCAAACACAGACGCATATAATTCCTGTAATTCAGCAAGTGATTTTGTATTTTTTATTTGTTCTTTTGTCATAACATTTACCTTTTAATAAATATGGGGTCGCGGTTGCGGCCCCATAATCTTAAAACAAAAACAATTCGCCGCCAAGGGTTTTTATTTATCCCCGGCAATAAATCGTTTTGCGGTTTCAATCAGTTTTGCGAAATTCGCATCACCCGCGTACGCCATTTCCGCCAAAACCTTGCGGTCAAGTTCAATTCCCGCCTTGTGCAGGCCGTTCATAAACTGGCTGTAGGTGATACCATCGGCGCGAACCGCGGCATTGATACGAACAATCCAAAGGCTGCGGAAATCGCGTTTCTTTGTCCGGCGGTCGCGATATGCATACTGACCCGCCTTTTCTGATTTTTCACGCGCGGCACGGTAAGTGCTGCTGTGCCGGCCAAGGAAACCCTTGGCACGTTCAAGAATTTTATTGTGTTTTTGACGAACCGTTGTTCCACGTTTTACCCTTGCCATTTTCGCCCCCTTTTATTTCAAACCATACGGTGCCAGGATTTTAGCCTGAGCCACCATGTTATCATTTAAATACTGCGGCTTGGTCCCCGCGTTGTTTGCACGCGCAGATTTTTTACGCAGAAGTTTCTTGTGGGCGTTCCGGCGAACGTTGATCTTACCGGTTGCGGTCATTCTTGCACGTTTTTTCAAGTATGACTTTGTTTTTAATTTTGGCATTTTTACCTCTTTTGTTTTTATATCCTTATGGCAATGCCTTTGCCATTTCGGACTGTTTGCCCCGCGATTATGACACAATTTCTGCAAAAATCAAGTTTTTATTGAATAATCATTTTTTTGTGGTTAAACTTGCCCAGAAATGAGTTCCAAAAAAGTATCTTCCAGGTTGCGCACTATCATAAAGGCCATCGGTTTCGGGTGCTTGGTGCCCGCGATTGCTATATATATTATTGTCGCAAAGCCCGATTTTCGGTTTGCAAATGGTATTGCGCACGCAATTTTTCCGGTATTTCATGCGATTGGGGACGCGGTAAGTTGGCCTTTTCGGGCGGGCGGAAAAATAGTAAAGCGGATTCATCGCGTTTCGGTTTTAGAAGAAGAAAATGAAGAACTGCGCGCAAGACTTGCCGCAGCATTGTCGAAACAAACAGATTGTGATGTCGCAATTCTTGAAAACAAAAAACTTCTTCGCGAATTGGGTGTGGCACGAAACACAAACTATGAAACAGTTATCGCGGATGTTATGTATGATAATTCCGCGATGCATCATGAAACTTTTATGATAAATCGGGGCGCGGCTGATGGCGTTGAACCGGGTATGGTTGTAATTTCTTTTGAAAACAAAATGGTTGGTACGGTTATTGATGCAGGAATGCGCTTTGCGCGTGTGCGGTCTTTGATTGATTCGGCTACAAATATCGCAGTTCGCATTGCGGGGTCCGAAGTTTATGGTTTCTTGCGCGGGGATGGGTCATCAACGCCGTCTGTCGGTTTTTTCAGCGACCATAAATTTCAAGGAAAAAAAGGTATAAAACTGCTGACCAGTAACATTAGTGGTATTTTACCACCGGAAATTTATGTTGGCGAAATGAAAAACGAATCAGATGTAGATGTTGCGTTGCCTTGGAATGTGTCGCGCGTGATTGTGTTAAAGTTCACTGGGGAAAATGGCGATTATCAATGAAACGGGAAATTATAAAATATTTAAGAATTGCTTTTCCTTTCTTACTAACGATTGCATTGTGGCGTTTGTCTTGTCCGTGGGTAAATCCGGCCGGAATTCTTTGTGTTATTCCGATTTTTTATTGTTCGTTTATAAAACCAGTGCGTTATTTTTCAATATTTTCTTTGATTATGTGTTTCTTGCTTGATTATAAATTCGGCAGTGGTTTTATGTGGACAATATATTATTGTCTTTGCTATATGGGTATGAATTTACAAACAGCTATTGATTTGACGCATACCAAGAAATACGGCGTATACGCGTTTATGACTTTTTTGGGGATAATTATTTTATTTATGTTTTTGCAACATGTAAATATTATAAACTTGTTATATGCGTTTGTTATGTTTGTAATTACATGTGTGTTGTATATTCCAATGGTTGTAACTATCGGGGCGATTAGAAATGATTGACAGTGAAATATCAAAACAATTTGACCGGCGAAGCGCATTGTTTTTAACAGGTGGCGCGGTTCTTACGTCTGTTTTGATTTTGCGTATGTTTCAGATGCAGGTTTTTAACTATCGTTCTTATAAACAAAAAAGTGAAAATAATTCATTTAGAATCCAGATAAATATGCCAGAACGTGGAAAAATTTTATCCCGCAACGGCACATCTATATCTTATGACGCGCCGATTTATAGACTTTATATTATCCCAGAAGAAAGTGATGATTTGGAAGGCGTTATAAAAACTGTTTCTCGCGAATTGAATTTGCCAGAAAAACGTATAAAAAACATTTGGAAGCATATAAAAAAACAACCAAAATTTCAGCCGGTTTTAATAAGTGAAAACACTGATTGGAATGTGCTTGCAGGGATTCAGGCAAAAAATCTTTTGGGACTGCATATCCAAGATGGTTTTGCACGGCGTTATGAAATGGGCCCCGCCGGCGCACAGATTTTTGGCTATGTCGGCGCCCCAGATAAACCGGTTGCAAATACCCCTTTTTATACTTGTGGTATTACAGGATTAGAAAGGGTTTTTAACGATGAACTTGCTGGAACCCCAGGAAAAACTGTCATGATAACCAATGCTGTTGGGCGTATAACCGGGGAAGATAAAGCAAAATATGAACAACCAATAATTGGTCAAAATATTCATACAACTATTGATGAATCCGCACAACGTGCGTTATACGATTCTCTCACACTTTATAAATCAGGTTGTGGCGTTGCATTAGATATTGAAACAGGGGATATATTGGCGATGGCATCAACCCCAAGTTTTGACCCCAATAATTTTTCGGGCGATGATGCCGAAGAATATATCGCAGGGCTGCGAAATAATTTTGCAAAACCTTTTATGAACAAAGTCTTTGAAGGTCTTTATCCGCCCGGGTCAACTTTTAAAATTGTTGTCGCGCTTGCAGGGCTGGAATCTGGTGCAATCACACCAAACGAGACTGTATTTTGTCCGGGTTATTGGGATTATGGTGATCGGCGATATCATTGTTGGGAACATCGGGGACATGGACATGTAAATGTTGTTGGCGCATTAAAACATTCTTGCGATATATACTTTTATCAAATGGCGTTGCGCATTGGTATTGATGCAATAAAACAGATGGCTATTAAACTTGGACTTACCGAAAAATATATCGAAGATATTGTTTCTAAACAAATGACCGGTATTATACCCGATAGAAAATGGAAGGAAACTAACAAGGGTGTAAATTGGGTGCATGGTGATACAGTTATCACAGGCATTGGCCAAGGGTTTACATTGGTAAACTGTATGCAATTGGCGGTTATGATTGCGCGCGCTGCATCAAATAAACGCGTTATTCCACGGCTTATAAAAACAAATAAAAAACCGAAATTTGAATCCATAGGATTACAGAAAAAAAACTTGAATTATGTTCTAAATGGTTTAGAAGAAGTTCTTAAACCGGGTGGTACGGCGGCGGGCAGTGCGATAAATGTTGACGGCGCAAAGATGGGCGGAAAAACTGGAACATCCCAAGTGCGCAGCATATCAAAGGCTGAACGCGCATCTGGGGTTTTAACGAACGAACAGCTTGAATGGCATATGCGGAATCACGGGCTTTTCGTTGGATACGCACCAACAAACAACCCAAAATACGCTGTATGCGTGATAACTGAACATTCTGGGTCCAGTGGTTCCGCCGCACGCAGCGTTGCCGCCGTTATGAAGGAATTATTAAAAAAATGAGCAGACAGACACGCGTTTCAAATGCAAATATGATGAGTTTTTCTGAAAAACTTGGTCGTTTTTCGTGGGCAATGTTTGTTCCGATGTGTCTTGTATTGGTATTTTCCGAACTTATACTTTATTCGGCCGGTGGTGGTTCGTGGCAACCTTTCGCATTATCACAATTTATGAAAATTATTCTTGGATTCGGACTGTTTTTCTTTGCGGCGTTTACAAATATAAAACTTTGGATAAAGTCTGCGTACGGAATTTACGCTGTTGCAACAATACTTATCATACTTGTTACTTTTGTTGGGCATACGGGTATGGGCGCACAGCGATGGCTAAACCTTGGGTTTATGCATATTCAACCGTCCGAACCTTTCAAGATGGCACTGGTGTTGGTTCTTGCGCGATATTTTGCGTGGATGAATTCGGTGGAATTAAATCAATTCAAAAACTATGTTGTGCCGTTTTTACTTATGCTGTTTCCATTTGGACTTATTGTAATGCAACCAGACCTTGGTACGGCTTTATCAATAGCGATGATTACGATTGGTATGTTTTATATTGTCGGCGCAAACAAAAAATGGTTTGTTATTGGCGCAATTTTAGTGGTTATGGCGGCACCAGTTGTGTGGTTTGGCGGATTACATCAATATCAACGCGAAAGAATTATAACTTTCTTAAATCCTGACCACGATGTCCAAGGTGCCGGTTATCAAATAACACAGGCAAAAATTGCGTTCGGCAGTGGCGGTATTATCGGCAAGGGATATATGAAAGGTTCACAATCGCAACAATCTTTCTTGCCTGAAAAACAGACTGATTTTATATTCACTATGCTTGGTGAAGAATTCGGTTTCTTGGGCGCGATGACAATTCTTATGATTTATACTTTTATCATTATTATTCTGTTTTGGGCCGCAAAAACATGTCGCAATCGATTTGGGCAATTGGTGTGTTTTGGTTTTATGTTGAACTTTTTCATTTATTACTTTATAAATATATCCATGGTTTTGGGGTTGATGCCGACCGTTGGTGTGCCGTTGCCACTGATGTCCTTTGGCGGCAGCAGTTTATTATCACTGATGTTCGGATTCGGACTATGCGAAAACGCACACATACACAAGGACCAACAATTATCTGCAAAAGGGAACTGATATGAACTTACTTATCGTTGAATCACCATCAAAAGCAAAAACAATTGAGAAATACCTTGGGCGCGGGTGGCGCGTTATTGCGTCTGTTGGGCATGTGCGTGATTTGGTGCCTGAAAACGGCAGTGTTGATACCGAACACGATTTCGCAATGCGGTGGCAAATTATGCCGGGCAAAGAAAAACAAATAAAACTTATCACGGATGAGGTTAAAAAAGCCGATGCGGTTTACCTGGCGTCCGATCCTGACCGCGAAGGGGAAGCGATTGCGTGGCATATACTTGATATATTAAATTCAAAAAAATTACTTGGGAAAACGCCGGTCTATCGTGTTGCCTTTCATGAAATCACAAAAAATGCGGTGCTTGATGCTATTAAAAATCCGCGTGAAGTTGACTCTGATTTGGTGGACGCGTATTTGGTGCGGCGCGCGCTCGATTACCTTATTGGGTTTGAAATATCGCCATTGCTTTGGCGACGCAATCTTGGCAAATCCGCGGGGCGCGTGCAATCTGTTGCGGTAAAGTTGGTTGTTGACCGTGAACGCGAAATCGAAGATTTTGTCCCCACAGAATATTGGTCTATGAAAGCAAAATGTGAATTTAATAAAAAATCTTTTAATGCCGGACTTTCGTATTTTAATTCTGAAAAAATAGAAAAGATGACACTTAAAAATTCGCATGATGTTGATGCGATTTTATCAAAGTTAAAAACACCGCTATACGCCGGAATCAGCCGTATAGACAAGAAAAAAGTATCACATAAACCATATGCGCCTTTCACCACAAGTACACTGCAACAAGAGGCCGCGCGCAAACTTTATTTTTCATCAAAGCGCACTATGTCGGTGGCACAAAAACTTTATGAAAATGGTTTTATTACATATATGCGAACCGATGCAACAAATTTATCGGCCGA
>JAGCDW010000056.1 GCA_017650945.1 Alphaproteobacteria bacterium
CAAAGCAACATCGATGCCGAAGCGACCGCACGCGAAAACGCCGACGACGCAATCCGCAGTGAATTTGCAGATGCCGATGATGCGGTTCGCAGTGAATTCGCGGCGGCAGATGCCGATTTGCAAAACGCAATCGATAACGAAGTTGCGCGTGCAACCGCCCAAGAACAGGCAATTCGTAACGACTTTGCGGCGGGTGATGCGGCGACATTGGCACGTGCGAACGCCTATACCGACCAAAAGGTAGATACGCTCGAAAAGAACGTGTCTGGCGGTGTTGCGGCGGCAACTGCGTTATCATCGGTTGCGGTGTCTAACGTAAAACGCGGCGAAGTTTCCGTCGGTGCCGGATATGGTTATTACAACGACCAATCTGCGGTTGCCTTTGGTGCCGCGATGGGACTTACCGATCGTTGGTCTGTTAACGCGGGCGCAGGTTTGGCAACGGGTGACAAAACCCAGATGTCCTTCCGTGCCGGAACAAATTACAAGTTCAAATTGTTCTAAGGAATTTGTTCAAAGCACCCGATGGTCAAAAATCCCCGCGTTATTGCGGGGATTTTACATAAAATCATCGCGCACAAATGTGCGCGATGATAATTGTTGGTGGATGAGACTGGACTCGAACCAGCGACCCCCACGATGTGAACGTGATGCTCTAACCAACTGAGCTACTCATCCAAAATGGTGGGGATAGTGGGACTTGAACCCACACGGTCGCAATGACCAAAGGATTTTAAGTCCTCAGCGTCTACCATTCCGCCATATCCCCGGACCCTTAATTTTAATCATGCGGCGCAGTGCGCCGCGCGATAACAAAAATTGGTGGTGGAGCTGATGGGACTCAAACCCACGACCTCTACGATGCGAACGTAGCGCTCTATCAACTGAGCTACAACCCCAAAACTCTTCAAACTGTGGTGGGCATAAGAAGACTCGAACTTCCAAGGGTCGCCCCACTAGTACCTGAAACTAGCGCGTCTACCAGTTCCGCCATATGCCCAATCGCGCCCATACTATACACCACTTTTGCGTACTTTGCAACAAGAAAATGAAGAAAGAGTGTTAGCTTAAGTGGATAATAGCTAGTAAAAAAAGAAATTGGGTGCATCGCGCCCACACTAACACTTACCCTTGACCAATTTTCGGATTTTTGATAAAATTAGGACAGAGATGAATAAAATTCTGATTTTGTGTACAATTATCGGGCTTGTTCCCGGCGCGTCCGCGTATTCCGCGGTGCGCGATGGTGCGTCTAACACACGGCCGACCGATATAAATGTGCGAACAAACGCAACACCACGTACAGTTGCGCCACAAAATTCTGCGACCAATGTCCGTGCCACACGCAATACCGCCGCACGCGCCGGCACACTTAAAATAGATTCCACCCCCCGCACAAACGCCACCGTTCGAACCCGTGCGGGCAATACTGGTGCACAAACCAATCCAAGGCGCACGGTCCAAGTCGGCCGCACTGCCATCGCCGGCACCCCAAGTGCCGAAATAATGGAAACCCGCACTGGTGCAGAATACGCACGTTGTAAAACCGCGTACTTTCAGTGTATGGACCAGTTTTGCCAATTAAAAAATGACGACTATCGCCGCTGCTCTTGCAGTTCGCGTATCTATGATTTAATGTCCGTCCGCCAAAACATAATCGACACAAATAACAAACTAACAGAATTCACAGAAAACCTTGATGCTGTGGGCCTTACTGCGGCCCAAGCAACGGCGATACACACCGCATCGGACGGTGAAAACGCGCTTTCTGCGGACACATCCGCGTCCAAGGCATTACTTACCGCAATCATGAATTCTATACGCGGTGGCGACACAACCGTTAGTGGCAAAATGTCTGATTTAAACAGCATAAATTTATCTTTCGACACGGTGAATATGTTCGGCCTTACCGACACAGCCCAGGTTATCGCATCCTATAACGGCACAGAACTTTATAACGCGGTCTATCCATCGTGCCGCAGCATTGTCGCCGCCGATTGTAATAACGCATCACTGCAACGCGCGGTTACCGCGTACCTTATGGCAATTGAACAAGACTGCAACACCGTACAAACCGCACTTGAAACGAAACAGAAAGACCTGCGTGCCGCCGTCCGTGAAAGCAGCGCGATGTTGGACCTGGCCCGCATTGAAAATCGCAGCAAACATAACTCTGACAACATGGCAACATGTATCGGTAATGTAGAGGCCGCCGTACTTAGCGAAGAAGTTTGTGGTGCAAATTATCATCGGTGTCTTGATAATGGCGAATTTATCGACGTTACAACCGGCGCACCAATTACCGGTGTGGCGCGTTTCTATGAATTACAAGATATGTTGAAATTCGACCCGAACAAAGATAATATCGATCAAAAGTTGGCCCAAAACCCAAACAATAATGCATTTGTTAAAAACTTTGAAAGCAAAACAAAAAAATTCGCAGAACCCGCACTGGATAAATGCACAGAAATCGCAGACACGGTTTGGTCAGAATATCTGGACAAGGCACTATTGGATATTTACTATGCACAAAAGTCCAAGGTTCAAACAATTAAAACTGGATGTATTGATTTAATATCGCAATGCTATGACGAACGCGAAACGGCAATAACTGCGGCGATGGCCGAACTTATTGATGGAACAACAGAGATATCACTTTTACCGGACAAAATCATCCTTACCAAGCAAATGTGCACCAATTATATTGAATCTTGTAACAATATGTTCGACAACACAAATATCATTGCAGAATATGTCAATCACCAAACCGATACCGATACAACCGCCGCATGCCGTGCCGTTGTGCAACAGTGCTTTGACAGTTTTGGCGGCACAAATTACGAAAATTTCTATTATCCTGGTGGCGGCCTATTTCAAACGGGTGTGGTCGATAGTCTTGTAGAAACACCGGGCGAAACGAGAAGATTGTCAGCACTTGATTGGTTCACGCTTTATGAATACGATGAAAATGGCGAAAGAAAATCGGGCTATGTATCAAAATGTGCTAAGCGTGTCGCCGAAATTCCAAGTTGCGCAGACAAGGTTGAATTGGTATTCGGCGGACTCGATTCCATAATTGCCGAACGCGAAATTGATGGGTACGGCCAGTATACGTATGTTGGTGATGGCAATGGTTCACACGCCGCATACGGATACGGTTGGGCAAATTTAGATAATGGTGAAACAGACATACCATGGGCGGATGAAAATTATAAATTCAAAAACCGCCGTCTGCGCCCGACCGGTGTCGCGACCGAAATTTATAATCAGATTATCGATACGCTAACCACCCAATGTATGAACGTCGAAGGCAAATTTATCGAAGCACAATTTGTGGATCACGGACGTTATGGCATAAATGACAATGATATATGTAACATAAGCATAAATATAAATTCTTATGGACTTACCGCAAATATGCCAGAAAACATGTGCCCAAAAGATTATAATTCAAATACAGACATAAATACTTGGGGGGCGTGTTTATGTTGGGAAAATGGCGGGCGCAGAAGTAAAAACGGAAAATTGGGCAAATGTTCAAATGTATTACCAATTGTTTTAGGTTCGCCATATAATCCCGTCACCGCAAATGATCAAGATTGCGCATCGTTACCGTCTGGGCATTTAATACCTATTGGGTGGTCAAATTTAAGCATTGATCAATACTGCACATCAATGACAAACACAACCACGAATCAGGTTTGCCCGTTTAATTCACAAAATTCAAACTGTCCTATCCCGGACGGTGTCCCCGACGGCATTACACAATAAAAAACCGGCACACTACACCGGTTTTACTAACACTAACCACTAACACTCTCTGCCACTATCTTACTCGGCACGCCTTCAGTCCGCACCCACATATTATCCGCGGCGTGCAGTTCGGAAATAATCTTTTCACGCGCACCCGGTTTGGTCATATCACGAAAGGCGTGCACAATATTTTCCGCCGTTGCCCGTTCACCCAAAAATTCTGGATAAACCGCACGATTCAGCAGAATATTCACCAACGACACCCATCGCACACGTATCAGCAAATGTCCAATCCACGTTGTAATCCGGTTCATTTTATACACCACAATCGCCGGCACATGCAACATGGCAAGTTCGGCAGATACCGTGCCACTTGCCACCACGGCAATATACGTCCGCCGATACAGGTCATAACGCGCCGCCGCCGGCACGATTTCCACCGCAACCGGCCATGTTGCCACAACCGATTTCACATATTCAGCGGTTGTTTCTACGACCGGAATTGCGAATTTATACTCTTTCGCGTTCGGAATCTTTTCAATAAATTCACGAAACACCGGCAACAGGCGTTTAACTTCGCCACTGCGGCTTCCTGGAACAAGGGTTATAATTTTATCGTTCGCCACGCGCGCCTCGTCGCCCAGCAAACCTTCGGCAATCGGATGCCCAACCGCAACAGTGTCAAGCCCATACTTGGTGAAATAAGGCACTTCGAAATCAAAAAACGCATACAGTTTATCAAACACGCGCGCATATTTTTTTGCACGTCCAGGTCGCCAGGCCCAAACCTGGGGCGCGACAACATGATGAAAATGCAGGCCGCGTGCAATCAGTTTTTGTCCCGTCGCACTTTCGCGCAACTTTTTTATAACCGACCGCGCAAAACCCGGCGAATCAATTGTCAAAACCACATCCGGCGCATATTTAATAATCGCATCGACGGTCTGATTTATGCGTCGCGTAAGGGTGCGTGCGTGTGCCAAGACTTCTATAATCCCCATAACCGCCAAATCAGACATTGGGAATATGGACCTCAGGCCCGCGACCGTCATTTCCGCGCCACCAATACCGGCGAATTCCGCGTCCCGCATTTGCCGCATTATTCGCGCGCCGAGTGCATCACCCGAAACTTCACCCGCAATGATAAAGATTTTTTTATTCGGCATTTCCGGTCGTTCCGATTCCGCGCTTTGAACGGTTTTCGATAAAATCGATTGCGTCCATCGCGTATTTGTTGTTTTTAACCTCTTTACGGACACGCGCCAAACGTTCCGCGACCGTGCCGTCCGTTTCACGAAACACCGCCGAATAGACCGAATGAATCGCATGCATATCTTCGTTTGTAAACCCGTGCCGCATTAGTCCCACACGATTTATCGTCCGATATGTAGCACGCGGGCCGTCATATATAGCATAGGGCAAAATATCATTTGGCACACCCGACATTCCGCCAATAAAAGCGTTCCGCCCAATGCGCGCAAATTGCAAAACCATGACCCCACCAGACAAAATCGCATAATCTTCGATTTCGACATGGCCGGCAACCTGAACCAGGTTAGACATAACCACACTGTTTCCCACCTTGCAGTCATGGCCAACATGCGCGTTCACCATAATTTGGCAATCGTCGCCGATAACCGTCCCGTCGGACGCCGGTGTTCCCGAATGAATTGTTACATATTCGCGAATCTTACACCGCTTTCCAATGCGCAGCCCCGTCATAGCAGATTCATCTTGCCATTTTAAATCCTGGCTCATGACCCCCAAAACCGCAAATGGATAAATTATTGAATCATCGCCTATGCTGGTTTTACCACCAAGCACCACATGTGATACCAATTCAACCCGATCGCCCAACACGACATCAGGTCCAACAATACAAAACGGCCCAATCTTACAGTCCGCGCCAATCTTAGCCCCCGGCTGTATAACCGCACTTGGATGTATTTCTGTCATACTTTTACCTTATGTTTCACTAGGCATCATACCGCACAAACGGAAATTTTGTTATTCAGTAAATATAACGAATTATAACAAGAACCTTGCGTCCGGCCGCACATCATCAGAATTCAAAATTGCAATCCAAAACAGCCCCAGCGCAGTGATAGTCGGCACCTCTACCAAAATACCGAACATTATAACCGCAAGCGCCAACATCTTGTGCCGGACACTGTCCGCGACAGATTCCCTATGCCACACCGACATAGCAAACAGCACAAACGCCATAAAGGTGGTTGCGATGAAAATCGGCACTGCCTCGGTCAGTAAAAACAGCACCATACAAAGCGCCGTTCCAAACCGAACCAGCCATTTAAGTTTAACAAACGCGCTTTTATGAATACGCCCACGCGCCGGCACGACATCGGTCGCCACCGCCGCCGCAAGCAGTATCCCCGTCATCATAATTCCAATTAAATGTATCGGGGTCAGGTTCCCGAGTTGCCCAAACCTAAAAAATTCCGGCTGCATCAATAACGCGATTGTCGCGACAAGCATCAGTGCGGACATACACAAAACCCCGCGCAGTCGCCACGCACGCCACCGCCCAATCAAAAGCCCCACGCACACGGCACCAACCTGTAAAACCGGCCCCCACCAGTGCAAAGTATCACTAAATCCGACCGGCACCATCAGAATTGCAAACAGCAAAATATTTATCCACCACCTGCGGCGCACACTTGCACGCGCATTTCCATACCATAACGGCAACGGCACAGCACGCGTCTTTGTTCCGATAAAAAAACAAGACACAAACAAAATACCGGCCGTCACCCACGGCAAAAGCGACACCCCATCGCGCAGGACATCATAATTTCCGCCCATAAACACGACCCAAAGCATGGTCATAATAATTCCCCAAAACGCGACACGTTCCGGATTCATAAATTCTGCAAGCCCAAGTTTTTTACCATAAAACCGACCAAACAGATATATTGCCACAAACAACGGCGCACACAAAATCGCGTTCCAGAAAAAAGCCGGCGCAACAATTGCGGCATTATTAAACGCACTAAGCGCACTATTTACAACCATATTATCTTGAAACATAAACTTGCCTTTTGATTTGAAAAGATTATTATACATATATGACTAAAAAACAAGGCTTTTTTACCATAATGGGTGGCCGGGTTAAAATGGAATTTGGGCCTTATAATCCGACATCTGACGCGGTGTGGCTTGCCGCGTTCGTGGATACGCAACCCAAAACAGTATTGGATGTTGGCACGGGGACGGGCGCGGTTGCACTTTGCCTTATGGCCCGCATTGATGGAATCAAAATGACCGCAATTGATGTGTCCGATGAAATGCTGGCCGCGGCGAAGAAAAATTTCGAACTAAACGGCAAAACCGCCGATTTTATAAGTACTGATATATTATCGTGGAAAACGAACAAGACCTTTGATTTGGTTATAACAAATCCGCCTTATTTTCGGGGTATGCCCGCGGCGCACAACGCGCACCATAACGCCGATTTAACCCTCTGGACACGCAAATGTATCGCGCGGGTACGCCCGAACGGCACATTTGCAACAATTGTTGATGCCGCGGCATGCGCGCCGGTTATTGCCGAAATATCCCGCCACTGCGGCGATATAAAAATCCTGCCATTATTTAGTAATAAAAACACCGCCGAACGGGTTTTACTGTCCGCCCTGGTTGGGCGCGCAGCGCATACAACAATCTTTTCAGGGCTACCCATGAATTGCGATGCCGTTTTGCGCGACGGATGCGCCACCAACGACATTATATCCACGGGGCAAATGTGATTCCTTGACTATTGAAGAATATTGCACTATGCTATACCCGTTATGATAAATTTTATAACACGATATTTTACATCCCTTTGGGCGTTCATAACCGCACCTTTCCGGGCAATATGGCGTCTTATCACGCGAATTTTTCCACCGCGCGAATTTACCGTTATGGACACGCCCCGCGGGAATGTTTACACTTTTCAACAGAGCAGTTTTTGGCGTTTCACGAAATTCTGCGGCAAAATAGGGCTTTTTGTATGGGCAGCATGGTCAACTTATGTGTTTTTGTATCACCGCCCAATGCTGCAAAGTCGCACGATTCAACTTGAAAATATGAAGCAGAAATATGCCCACCATATGATTGATTTACAAAATTACCTTGATAAGTACAATGAACTTACCAAAAACGTAAACGTCATTGATGATAAATTACTAAAAGACACCAAACTTACCACAGAAGAAAAAGAAGCACTGATTAATGAACGCCTTAAAACCTGGGGGGAGTTAGACTTCCTTAAGACCCGAGTAACCGAAATGTTCACTGACGAAGATTATGCGCCGGAATATACCAAAGTTTCGGACTTGGCGGTTGAATATGAACTGACCTTGGCGGAAAACATAGAAATTAAAAAGCGCGACATTGAACTACTTGAAACGATATCAAAAATTATTGATGCGGATAATAAAATTGTTGATGCGGTTTCAAAACTTGCGGGGGACAAGGTTGCAGAGCTGCGCGATGAACTTCGCCATATAAATGGAACACTTGCGACACTTGGGCTGTCCGAGGCTACACTTGTTAAAAATGCGAATCGTTTTTCGAACCAATTTGTTGGCGCGGTATTCAATCCACTTGAAATAGATAAAGAATTGGATGAAAAATACCAGAAATTGGCCGATAATATAACCCTTTGGAATGGGCTTAGCAAACTTAAAAAGGCGTTGCCTCTTGGCGCACCGGTAAAGGATGTTCGGGTAACATCAAAATACGGCCGGCGCAAAGACCCATTTAACGGCGAACAAAAACAACACAAAGGCATCGACTTCGCCGGGAAAATTGGCACCGAACTTATGGCGGTGGCACCGGGGCGTGTAATATCCGCGGGCGAACGCGTGGGATACGGCACAACGGTTGAAATCGACCATGGACTTGGGTTTACGACATTATATGCGCACCTTTCAAAAATCGCGGTTTCGCGTGGCGATTGGGTGCGACCTGGAACAATCGTTGGACTTGGTGGCTCTTCGGGGCGGTCAACGGGTCCACACTTGCACTATGAAATACGGTACAAGGGCGATCCATTTGACCCCGAAAAATTTGTAAAGGAATAAAAATGTTGGCATTTACAAACGCAGATGAAAAAACTTCACCAACCATAATTGGCGCGGGCTGTAAACTAACCGGCGACATCAAAACTGACCACAGTGTCCAAATCCATGGCCACATTGTTGGCGATGTTACCGCAGACACGATTGTTATCGGTCGTGGCGGGGTTGTAGAGGGTAAAATACAGGCAACAAACCTGTTCTTGCACGGAACATTAAATGGGCCGGCAACGGTTGATATCGCAAATGTATTCAGTCATGCGCAAATGATTGGCACACTGTCATATCGAACATTAAACATAACCGCCAATACGGGACTTGAATGTAAATTGGCAAAGCGCAAGGATAAATAACATGAACAAAAGCATAAAAAAAGTGTTTATCGCCGCCGACCACCGTGGGGTAGGGCTGAAACTCTATCTTATCGAAATGCTCAGCGCATTGGGGTACAACATGGTAAATCTTGGCACAGACGATTTGAATACGCCGGTGGATTTTCCAGACGTGGCAAAAACACTTGCCGATGCGATGCTTGACGCGCCGGACACACGCGGAATCTTGGTATGCGGCACGGGCGCGGGCGTGCAAATTGCGGCGAATCGCTATCGTCATATCCGTGCATCACGTTGCGATAGACCGGACCAGGCGCGCGATGACAGATTTCATGATGATATAAATGTTTTGGCACTTGGCGCGGACGATATTGATATTGAAATGGCGTTTCTATGCGCCCAGGCATTTTTGGAAAGCCCTTTCGATGATTGCGAAAAACGCCGCCGCAGAATTGAAAAAATATCGTAGTATAAGTAAAAAACCGCCCATTTGGGCGGTTTCACTAACCACTAACACTTGCACTATCACTCTTTCACTATTTTTCCCTGCCTGTTCCGTGTGGTTTTGCTTTCTCTGATTTTTCTAATGCCGCAACCACACGTTCACCTTCCGCAAAATCTCGCTTTTGCGCGGCTTTTTGCCAAAGCGACCGTTCCAAACGGATATTTTCAAGAACCGCCACCAAATGACCTGGTACTACACCAGCATAATACTTTTTAATATATTCATTAAATTCCGCCTCACGCGAATCCAGTCCCGCCGTCAATGGCAAAACACCAATAACAACCGGATTACCATTCTTATCCTTTCTTTTGATATCAATCGGATGAATATCGCCCGCATTGTTGTTTAGCACAATTTGTTTGCTATCAAATTTTTTAATATCATCTGACATATCAAACGGTCTATCGGCATAAATAACGGTCACATACGCATTTACACGTAATACTTTTTGCGTTTCATCCCATACGGCCTCAACAGTATCACCCGGTCGTGCAAGAATCGCGAACCGATCATATTCCGGGCCATCTTTTAATTTTCCAAATGCCGATTCCCCTGGCGCCAAACCATCCCAAGTTTTACCATCTTCAAACTCATACCTTGGTCCCTTTTTGTTTTTGTAAGTATCTTTGGTCCCATCGGAATACATACGTGTAATAAGTGCTTCGCCTTCCTTCCCTATGGAATAAGCCCCGGTATCAGTGCATAAGTACCTCTCTCCCGGAACAACCTTGGTCACCATTTCACGAACAGGCAACTTTACAACCGACATACACAAAGGATTATCAAGAATTTTTTGTATGTCTTTTTCTGTTTGTTTATACGCTGTCATTTTTTACTCCTTTTTATGTGACTACGCATAATATAACACAAAACAACACACCGTCAAGTGTTTTATAAAAAACCTAGGAACCGCCCATTTGGGCGGTGTCTTTATTACCTAGAATTCAAACATCGTGCTTTGTCGATTTGTTTTTTTATTTCACGAACTATTTTTAACTTTTTGCCAAGTTGTTTGCAAACCTTAATATCATCACGCAACCGCTGCGATCTGCGAAGATATTCTAATTTTTCATTCATAACTACCTCACTAACACTAACCACTTACACTTGTCGCGACGGAGCGTCAGCGGAGACGGACCAATCACTTTCTAACCACAAAATTCACCAATTTCTTTGGCAC
>JAGCDW010000057.1 GCA_017650945.1 Alphaproteobacteria bacterium
GAAAGAGGTTGTTGATAAGGGTAGTATTCAAATCGCCGCGGGTGAAAATGGTATCAAAAATTCCAATCTGTCGCAAATGATTCGGAATTTAGAGCATAGGTTTCATACTAAACTTATCAACAGGGGCGCGAGTGGCAGTTTGCCAACGAATTCTGCACAACTGATATACAACGATATATGTGTAATAGAAGAAGAACTTAACAGAATTTCTGAAAATTTTGTAGATATAGACGCGGTGTCTGGGTCTATGTCCGTGTGGACCGAAGAAGGTTTGTTCGGAAGTTTTATTCTGAAAGATCTGTCGGAATTTTATGGTAAATATCCAAAGATTCGCCTTGAATTATTGATGCGTCGTGAACCCGATATTTCTACGATGGATATTTTAATTATTAAACCAAAATTGCATCCAAATATTCATGGAACGGTTTTGTTCAAATTCAAAACTCATTTGAAATTTTATACTAGTAAAAAATACTTGGCCGAACATGGTGCGCCAAAGAATATAAATGATTTATTGGAAAATCATAATTTGTGTATGGTGATTCGCTATATGAATTTGCCGGAAATTCAAAGTATTATAAAACGCGCAAAGCATTTGAACACTACATCTGACTCGTTGGCGTTGATATATCGACTGGTGAACGATGGCGACGGTATCACGGTTTTTCCGTCGTGGTTCGAAGAAAGTAGCAAGAATTTAGTTTGTTTAAATGATTTAGATTTTGAGTTAGAGATGGAAACACAGTGTATTTGCAGGACGGAAATTGCGGAATCGCCAAAGGTCGGCGCATTCGTGAATTTCTTTATGGATTTCTGCAAGGGCCACCAAGTCCCGATTGATATTTATTATTGATGTTGTGCGGTCTGTGTGGGGGGCGGCGGAAACGCGAGTTGTAAAATATGTTGGAAATACGATACTTCTTTGTTCTCGCATAACGATATTGAAAAAATTGTCACTTAAGGTATAATATCAGCATTATGAGAAAAGGAAGTCAAATGGATCACAAAATATTGGATTTTAAAATGGCGGGGTTGGCACTATCAGAGAGGGGTGGGGGCCACAGGTCAGATATTGGTATGTATCAACCAGATATGCAAATGTTTTTGGATATTAAGAAAAAAGCAGAGAACATATTCGAGAGTTTGCATTTTCCCGATGATGTCAAATCTTATTATAACGATATTTTTTTGAGAATTAATTCAGAACAAGATATTGATTTAAAAGATCCGGACATTCTTAAATGTTTTTTGGCGTTAAAGAAGTTGGTAAAATATAAGGATAAAGTTTCTTTGAAAATTAAGCCAGGGCGTTTTAATGAGTTATCACCGTTTCTAGGTGAATATAATCGATTTTATGCGCAATTGAATAAAACAAACTCTATCGCTTTAAAAAGGTTTTGTGATGAACTTTATAAGGCAGATGCAAGGTTTCATATGATACCGATTGAAGATCGAAAAAAAGCTAATGTGCTTGCGGACGAAATGTTAAAAAAAGAATTGCAGAAATATGGCACAAATCCAGAAGATACCTTTGGAAAACCGACTAGCGATTATCGTAATGTGATGCATTGTTATGATGTTGATAATGACTACAATGACTGGACTTTGCATGTTTGCTTAGATGGTGGGTTGTCTCAAGAACATGGTGAAAAATATGCGCCATTTGGGATTATTGCTTTACATGAATTGGGTCATGTGCGTCAAACTTTGCCAGGGGTTTCAGAGAAAGATTTTGAGAATAATAAGAAATTTGCAGAACTTGGGCCAACTATTGATTTAATTGTCAGACAGGATGAGATTTATAAAAAAATACATAATATTCCGATTGAACAGGATGTTATATATCCAAACTGTGTTCAGATAAATGGTGTTATGTATAATCTTGGTGAAATTGCTAATCGATTTAGACGAATACGAAAAAAATATGGTTTTGATAATTTTGAACAAACTTTGTTAACAACAGATGCAAATGTTTATATAACAGGTATGTATGATAAAAAATCAACAAACACCATAGTTGAGTTAAGTAATCGCAGTGAACGAAAGTGATATTCTTTAACCAAAGTAGAAAATATCTAAGAGTTCTTAAGTAAATCGTTTTTTTCGCCAGCACCCCACAACCACATTGAACAGTAATGTTGAGCGGGGTAAGTTGTTATTGTAAATCCAAGCTTTTTATCAGTTCGACAAGCAGTAGATTTTGCAAACGAAGTGCAGCGAAATCGTTACGATTGCCCCGCAGGCGAGAGCCGAGGGAATGTTTTTAGTGTATTACAAGTGGTTCGAAAGTGTCAATAAAGAGATAATTTTTCTAAATTTGACTTTCGAACTCGCCAAAGTCTTATATTTTTGCTCTCTGGAATGCGCACGGGTGCCTCGATACACAATAACAAAAATCAAAAAAATCTCCGCAGGTCGATTTTTTAAGATTTTTCTAATTGTGTATTCTCGTATTGGTGCTGCGCCCGACGGGCTCGCACCGATCCGTGCGCGACCAAAAATTAAACCGGCAAATGCCGGTTGAATTTTTGGTTGGGGCGCACGGATTCGAACCATGATAAAGAGAACCAAAATCTCTTGTCCTACCATTAGACGACACCCCAAAAGCGGTCTTGATTATAGTAGGTTTTCTGTTTTTTTCAATAATAAAATAATTTTTCTTGTTTTAGGACTTGATTTTTAAATCATTAAAAATTATAATAATTGTCGGTTTTAATAAAGCAGGGGGTTAAAATGGCTCATAAAGAGTTGGTTTCTTTGGTGTGGAAAAATATTTTGTCGTTTGCGAAATTGTCTGAACGCATTAACCGCAGTCAGATGTCTTTTAATGATTATTCGCGCACACAGATGCAATTGCTGATTCGCCTGTATCTTGGTGGACGCGTGCGGTTAAAGGATTTGGCGGCGCGTGAATTTGTGCCGGCACCTAACTTGTGTACGGCTTTCCGTAAAATGGAACACGATGGTTTGGTCGTGCGCGCGGTGGACGAAGATGACCGCCGCAATACTTGGTATTCGGTTAGTGAACGCGGGGCGGTGGTTGCAAGTAAAATTATAGAAATGCTGCATAGTGCGATTGGGGCTATGTTCAAAGATATTGATAAAAAAGATGAAGAAGAATTGGTTCGGTCGTTCAAATCGATGAATGAAATTCTGACAAAGTTGGAGAATAAAAATGCGTAAAATTTTTGGTTGCCTTTTTGCGCTATACGCCGGATTTTGCTGTATAGACGGTTTTGCTATGGATTTGTCGTTGAACGATGCAGTGCAAAAAATTGTTGCCGAATCACACGATTTGAAAAAGGCCGACGCCAATGTTAAAAAGGCACAGGCATCTTTGGACGCGGTAAATGCCAATCGCTGGTTTAATATTGAAGGTTCGGCATCGTATATGAATTTAATCAATGTGGAAAAGCCGTTTGATTCGTACAGTGTGCAATTGCCGCCGGAAATTGGTGGATTGGTGCCGCAGATGGCGGGAATTGAAAGTATTGATGTGCCGGACAATATCTTTATGGCGGGTGTTACAGTAACACAACCGATTTATACCTTTGGAAAAATCGGTAATGCGGTGGATAGTATGCGCAACGCGATAAAGGCGAGTGAATACGGCAAAGAAATGGTTCTGCGTGAAGTGCGATACAGTGCGACGGATTTATACTGGACGGCGAAAATGACCGATGGAATTGTGGAAATTGCGCGCAAAAATTTGAATGATGCGCGGGCCGCAAAAAAGAAACTGACCGGCGCGGGGCGCGCGAATCGCAGCAATCTTGTTAAAATTGAATCTGATATCGCGACCAAGGAAATCAACCTTTCGGATGCGGAATTTAACCGCGATACGGCGCATAGAATGCTGAAAATTTTGGCGGGAATTGATGTGGATGAACCGCTAAACCTTACCGATGATTTTCCAGAAAGTTTTCCGGAAATGGAAACAAAAAAACTTTCCAATACGCCGGAATGGCAGGTGTTGGACCAGCAAGTAAAAATGTATGAATCCAAAGCGTCATCGAATCGGGCAAATGGTTATCCGACACTTGCGGCAGTCGGTTCATATAACTATGTAACGATGGATAAAGATTTCAAAAATATGTTTAACAGTAATGCTTCGCAATCCGCGTATTGGGGGCTTGCACTTAAAGTTCCAATTTTTAGCGGTGGTGTGAACAGGGCGAATGCGACCGTTGATGTCATGAATGCAGAGGCCGCACGCCAAGATTTAGACAAGGCAAAAAAAATTACTTCGGAAAAATATACCAACGCGATAAAGCAATATAACCATTTGCGTGATAATCTTGGCGGACTTACCAATGCACGGAATTTGGCGGCCAAGGCGTACGGGTTTTCACTTGATAGGTTTGCGGCCGGCCAGACATCGGCGGTGGAATTGGCGGATGTATCCAGTGGGCTTTATCAATTGGATGTCGCGCTTCTTAATGCGAAATACAAAATTTTAATGTCGGCAGAATCAATCAAAAAACTTGGTGAATAATTATGAAAATATTGGGCAGAAATTTTGATGATAAAAAAACAAAAAAAATTATCTATACGGCGGTTTTAGGCGTATTGGCAATTTGGTTTATATACCGTTTTATTATGGTTGCGATTGAGTCGCGCATGGTTGTTTTTAATCCTGTGCGTGATGCGGGACAAAACGGAATCATCGTTGATACTATTGTCGCCGAACAAAAAACAGGTATTATAAAAACTCCGCTTTCGGTTGAAAATAATCGTGCGTATGTTTCGGGTGCGCATCGGCGCGGATTAAAAGTTGGTCAAAAGGTTAGTGATGGCGAAATAACCTATGTTGGAAATCAATTAGATTTAGATACAGGTATGTATATTGTTAAAACAAAAAATGTTGATGATGGTGTTGTGTTCGCAGAATCTGAATGTAGCGGATTTTTTATTCCAACTTACGCGGTGCGTGAATCGCAAATTATGCGCGCAGAATCAGGTTCTGCGGTTGTGGTGCCAGTAAGTGTTAATGCAAGTGATTCTGAATTTTCCTGTGTTTCCGGTGATATACATGATGGCGATGTTATTGTGTTGTCCAAGGTTAGTGCAGGGCAAAAAATAAATGTTCAAAAATAAAAAGGTGCGGATATGTTAAAGTTCTTTGTTCGGCGGCCGGTTACCACAGTTATGTTTGTTTTGCTGTGGGTGGTGTTGGGTTTGGTTGCGTTTCCAAAGATGAACGTAGAACGCACACCGGCATTGGACTTTCCAATGGTAACCGCGACTTTTGTTTATCCCGGGGCCGCGCCGGTTGAAATAGAATCCCAGGTTATTAAAAAAGCAGAAGATGCGATTTCACAAGTGCCGGAACTTAAAAAAATCACGTCCCAGGCGTTTGAAAATGGTGGCTATGTAATGGCGGAATTTAATTTGGGTGTGAACGTCAATGACAAGGCAAGTGAGGTTAAATCTAAGATTGATGCGTTGGCTTCGGGATTTCCGTCTGAATTAAAACAGCCCGTGATTGAAAAGTTGAATCCGTTGCAGACATCGGTTGTTGATGTTGCGCTTTATGGTGCGAATCTGCGTGATTTGCAGGAATATGCCGATAACACGCTTGCAAATAAAATCACATCTATAAATGGTGTGGCAAGCGTGTCGATTTTTGGTGGTGAAAAGCGCGCGATTCGTGTGGCGTTGAATCCAGAAACTATGGCCGCGCGTGGCGTGACGATTATGGATGTTGTGACCGCAATGGGCGCGAATAATGTCAATGTTCCGGGTGGAAAGATAGAAGTTGGTGCAGATTCGTCAAATGTTCGTTTTATTGGTGAATTTGAATCTGTGGATGCAATAAAAGATTTACATATAACGACCGCCGAAGGTCAGCGTTTCAAACTTTCGGATGTCGCAACGGTGACAGATGCGGCGCGTGATATTGATACAGGTGCGCGGTTTAATGGCGATGATGTTGTGATAATGTCTGTGGTAAAGGCATCGGACGGTAATGCGATAAAGGTTGCGCGCGCGCTGAACAAAAAATTGCCAGAATTCAATGCGGACCTAAACACCCGCTTCCCGGGTGCGCAGATGGAGATAATTTCTGATTCGTCCATTGTGATTGCCGATGAAACAACCGGCACTATATATGGAATTTTAATTGGTGTTGTGTTCACAATTTTGGTGTTGTTGGCGTTCACTGGAAATTGGCGTTCGACAATTGTTGCGGGCGTTGTGATTCCGGCATCGCTTATTGCGGGGTTGTTCTTTGTGAACGCAAGTGGTTTTACGATAAATGTTATGACGCTGCTTGCGTATTCATCGGCGTTGGGGACATTGGTGTCGAACGCGATTATTCTTATTGAGTCCGCGTTGCAAGAAATGCGAAATGGCAAAACGGCAGAAAGTGCTGCAATTGATGGGACTAAAAAAGTCGCGGTTTCAGTTCTTGCGGGGGTTGGAACAAATGTCGTTGTGTTTTTGCCACTTGCGTTTATGGGCGGAATCGCGGGTAAATTTATGACGCAATTTGGTATGACGGTTGTGTATTTAACATTATTATCTTTGGTGTTTTCGTTCACGTTGACGCCGATGATGATTGCGAAAATTTTGCGCATAACAAAAGAAAAGCGTGTTTCGGCCAAGGCGGCAAAAAAATCGGCTTTTCAAAAATGGTTCGCGTATCAGTATAAACACGCAGGGCGAGTGATATTATTTGCTTTCCTTGCCTTGGTCGCAAGTGCGATGTTGATGCGGTTTACTGGGAACGAGTTTAGTCCGTCAACCGATGCGAATGAAATAAATATTACTGCGCGTGCGCCGATGGGGGCGACATATGAAAAGTCGCAATCAATTGCCAAAGATATAGAAAAAGTTTTATCCGAATTTGATGAAGTAAAATCGACATCTGTAAAAATTGGTGAACGCGGATTGCAGAATATTGCGGTGAAAATCAAATTAGTTGATAAAGCAAAACGCCGGCACAGTGATAAAGAAATCGCACGGCGGATTTTGCCGAAACTTTCCGTGATTCCGGACGTGGAAATTCAAATCCGTGCGGGCGAGGGTGTGTCTTCGTCAATTTCATCTGATATTGTTTTGAATATATATGGCGATGATGATGCAAAAAGGCAAGAGTATGCAACGCGCGCATTAAATGTGATAAATAATATTTCCGAAGTGCAAACCGCGGTCTTTGCGCAACAGGTGCCGGGCAATGAAATAAAATTTATTCCGAACCCAGAGCAAATGGATTTTTGGGGTATAAAGAATTCTTATGCGGGGGCGGCGTTGCGCACGGCGCTTTATGGAAACGACACATACAAGTATAAAGAAAATGGCGAAGAATATCCGATTGTATTGGAATTCGCGCGGCCGTTCAAAAATCCAAAAATGTTTGAAAATGTTTTGGTCAATTCGCAAAAGGGTATGGTTGCGCTGTCGCAAATCGGAACGATAAAGACCGAATCGGCAACACCTAATATTTACCGTTTGGATAAAAGTCGTATTACCGAAATTGATATAAATATTGGAAAGTCGACCAGTGGCCCCGTGCAATCAAAAATTGTGTCGGAACTGGACAAGTTTGATTGGGCACAGGGCTATGGTTATTCATTTGGTGGTATGGCGGAAATTCAAGGCGAAACGACCGGAGAAATTGGAACAGCGTTCTTGCTTGCCACCGTTTTGACATTTATGTTGCTGGCGGCGATTTTGAATTCTTTGATTCATCCGCTGACCATTGCGACATCTATTATTACAAGTTTTGCGGGCGTGTTTATATTGTTGTTCTTGTCGGGCGCGTCAACGAATGTGGGGGCGATGCTTGCGTTCGTTATGCTTGTTGGGTTGGTCGTGAACAATAATATTTTGGTGTTGGAACCAACAGTCCAACGAATCGCGCGGGGCGAAAATCCAAAGGCCGCGTTGTGGGACGAACTGAACGCGAAAAAGAATATGGTGCTGATGACATCGATTGCGGTTATGGCGGGTATGTTGCCGCAACTGTGGAGTGCCGATGGTATGAAGCGCGCGATGGCGGCGGTTATGATTGGGGGTATGTTGGCATCGCTGATATGGACATTTACTTTGACACCGGCGTTGTTCTTTGCGATGGAACGGTTGCGCCAAAGATTAAAAGGGAAAAAATAAAATGCCGCAAGAAATTAGATTTTGTAAGCCCGAAGGCAAATATGGATTTTTAAGTCCGCTGGCGGCGTTTCCGATAAAAATGTCTGTGGACGGTGAAGATTTTATTTTTCCAACGGTGGAACATTATTACCAAGCGATGAAGTTTTATTCCAAAGATTCGCGGTTTGGTGTGATTTTGAAATTGGCGGACCCTGATGCGGCGCGGTTGCTTACAAAAACGCCGGAATATAAAATAAATCGTCGCGAAAATTTTGATAAAGAAAAGTTTGATATTATGGAACGCGCGTTGCGTGCAAAGTTTGAACAAAACCCAAATGCGGCGGAATTGTTGAAATCCACCGGTGATGCGATTTTAATCAAATCTTGTCCGGTGTGTTATAAATGTGGTTTCGGTGAAGGCAGTGGTGAAAATCGTATAGGAAAGGTATTGATGCAAATTCGGTCAGGGTTGCAGAGGTGAAGCGTTTTTTATTGTTAATACACAATTAAAAGGGGATGGGATTATTATTCCAGAATGCCGTCATCCCGCGGAAGCGCGGGATCCAGGCCGAGCAACGCCGAGGCCCCGCGTCGCAGACAGTTTGTCGTCGCAATGCGACGACAAATACCCTGCGGGGCAAGTTTTTGCATTCGCAAAAACTGGGCACCGCTCTTCAGCGGTGTGACGATTCTCTGGAATTTTAAGTGTCCCGTTTTAATTGGGCATTAACATGAAATGTTTTTTGTTTGCTATATCATTTTTCATTATTATAATTCGATGAATTTTTAGAAAAGGTGAGTGTATATGTTAAAACCCGTTGATGTGGTGCTGTTTGATTTTGATGGAACACTGTCGTGGCCAGATTCGAATTTTGCGTTTGGGCGTTATTGCTTTCGGCACAGTTTGCGGCCATGGCTGTTTTTGCCGCTAATTGGTGTGTGCTTTGTTGCGCGAACTTTTAATCGCGGCGGGGTGTGGTGGCGACAAAATATTCGCCGGTTTATTACGCCGAATATGGTTAAGAAATTTGTGCCGGACTTTGTGCGCGAACATACGCGGAACCGCTTTGGATGGGCGGCGGAGCAAATTGCGAACGAACGCGCGCGTGGGAATAAAGTTCTGTTGATTACTGCGTCGCCGGATTATTTGGTGAATAAACTTGTGCGCGATTTGCCGTTTGATGCGGTGATTTGTTCGAAAATGGATGCGCGGCGCCCGTGGAAATATGAATCTTTGTGCTGGGGAAATAATAAGGTGATTGCGATGGACGAATGGGCGGTGGCGCATAAGTATATTCCGCATGTCGTGCGCGCATATTCAGACAGCAAATCTGATTTGCCGATGATGACCATCGCCGATGAACAGGTATGGATAAATCCAAAGACGGGAATGAGAAAACAGTGATATCCGTCTTCGTCCGTCACCGCAAAGCGGTGACGCGACTACGCCGAGACTGCGCCAGGGCTTTGCCCTGGCTTGGTGTGAGTGCGCGGGGCGCCCGTGTTTTTATTTGTAGTAAATCGCCAAATATGTTATAATGAAGTTGTTATACAACAAGGAGAAATAAAATGGTGTCTATACCTGGAAGGGGTGGGGCGCATGCTTCGAAATGGGGAATGTTGCGGGCCTCGTTGGATGTGGAAAAACAGAAATCGCCGAAAACGACGGATAAAGAAATTGAGATTCTTAAGAAGTTGTATGAAACATTTTTTTCTACTACGGAGTTTTTGTATTCGATGGCCCCAGATGAAAAGTCAAGGAAATCGGAATTTCGTCGCATGGTCTGGGATTCAATTTTTAATCGTAGGGCTTCGTATGAACAGATTTGCAAGGCGATGGAGTTTATTCATCCATCTGATAATACTATTTGGAAAGAAATGTTTTATGCGTTGAATTATACAGAAGCGGATGTTAAATGGGGTAAAGACCTTATTCGTGCGGCGGGTAGGGTTTTGCGTATTGGTGACGATGAATTTGATGTATTAGATGATTTGGTTGTTTTTTATAGAGAACTTATGGATGATAGCAAGGACGATTATTATCCCAAGATTTTGGTTGGAAGTTCAGATATGTTAACGATAATGTTACAAGAATTGAATTCAAAAATGATGTCAAAGTATAAAAGTTACAGGACCGGGATGAAAAAGATGATATATGACGATGGGACGCTTGCCCGTGTCATGTCTTTCTTGCGTGATACTTTTAGTAAACAGGCACGTAATGTGCACAGATCGGCACAGTTAAAAAACGCATACAGACAGATTATAGATAATATACATAAAATTGAGATGCGCGTATTGCAAAATATTCAAGATGAAGACAAAGAATTTTTCAAGGTTGTTTATACGCTGACGGAGCCAGTTCAATTCCGAACAGAAGAGTGGATGTATTAGTTGTTTTCCCACAGTATGATGGGCGCGGATGCGTCCGCACTAACACTTTTCACTACTTCTCAAAATCCAATTCTTTTATTTTCTCGGCGCGGGGGGTGATTTTGCCGATGGATGTTTGCAGTTGTTCAATATCGGTTTGCGTCATTGCAAAGTGGCTTTGTACTTTGGCCGCCCGGTCGGCAAGGCGCGATAGGTCGGTTAGCAACATATCGAGTTCGTGTTTAATCTGGCCCGCAACGCGTTTGATTTTTATGTCCGACAGCACCGCGCGAATCGTGTTCAGTGTCGCCCAAAGTGTCGCCGGCGAAACGATAAATACTTTCTTGCGTGCGGCGTATTCTATCGCACCCGGGAATTCGCGGTGCAATGTTTCGAATATAGATTCGGATGCGATGAACATCATTGCGACCTCTGCCGTTTGACCGGGGATAATGTATTTTTCAGCGATTGCGTCAATGTGTTTGCGCACGTCCAGTTCGAATTGCTTGCGATACATTTCCGGGTTATCATCGCCGCGCATACGGTTGTATGATTCCAGTGGGAATTTGCTGTCTATAATCATATCGCCCGGCGGATAGGGCAGGCGGATTATGCAATCCGGTCGCACGCCGCTATCAAGGACACTTTGAAATGCATATGTTTCGGGTGGCATAATGTCGGCGATTAAATCCTCTAACTGTCGTTCGCCGAATGTGCCGCGTGCCTGTTTATTGCCCATAAGGATATTTTTGAAATTCGCGATATCCGAACTGATGTTTTTAAGTTCGATTGCGTTTTGCGACAATGCGCCAAGTCGTTCTGCAAGCCGTTCACGCAGGCGGGCGTTATCTTCACGCAGGGCGGACATGTCCGTTGTCGCCGGTCGCATAAGCAGCGCGCCCAGCATGATGATTATAATCGCGCACATTGCAATCAAAATATAAGTTGTCATTTGGAATTCCTTTGCTATCATTTTATTATAAAAGGATTTGTGTATGTTGCAAATGAAACTTTGCGGCGATTTGGTGTTGCGGGAAAAATGCACGCCTGTGGATGTCGTCACGCCGGAAATTTTGCAGAATATGGACGAAATGGTTAAAATGATGTCCGAACAAAATGGGGTTGGCTTGGCCGCGCCCCAGGTTGGCGTGCTGCGGCGCTTTTTGGTTATGATGAATCCCGACACAAATGAAGTTTTCAAAATGATAAATCCGGTGATTTTGTCACGCAGTGATGAAACTGTCGTGATGGAGGAAGGGTGTCTTTCTGTGCTGGGGCCCGATGGGTTGCCGGTCTATGCCAATGTAACGCGGCCGGCGGTCGTTACGGTCGAATGGACGGATGTGGACGGAAATCGGCGCGCGGCGGAAATGTCTGGCTTGCCCGCGCGGATTGTGCAACATGAAACTGACCATTTGGAAGGGATTTTGTTTATTGACTATCTGTCGCCGGTAAAGCGGGAAATGGTTATGCGCAAGGTAAGGCGGCGGAAATGAATGTAGTGCTGATGGGAACGCCCGATTTTGTTGTGCCTATTTTTGATGCGATTGCCGTGCGGCATAATGTTATCGCAGTCTTTACGCGTGCGCCAAAGCCGGTTGGGCGAAAGCACATTATTACGAAATCGCCTGTGCATGTGTGGGCGGAATCGCGGGGGTTGCCGGTCTATCATAAACCCGCCGAATATAATTTTACGCCCGATATGGTCTTTGTTGCGGCGTATGGTGCGATATTGCGCGATAATGTTTTGAATTCGGCGCCGTGTGTAAATTTGCACCCAAGTTTGTTGCCACTGTATCGTGGGCCTTCGCCAATTATAACCGCAATTAAAAACGGGGACACGGAAAGCGGTGTTTGTTTGATGAAAATGGTGGCGGAACTGGATGCGGGTGATATTTTAATGTGTCGCAAGTTTGATATTGATATTGACGATACGACCGACATGGTGGAACGAAAGGTTTCTAAAATCGGTGCCGATATGATTTTGGAATATATGGAAAATCCGGAAAAATACAGGGCCGTTCCGCAAAGCGGTAAAATTGTCTATACGGCGAAAACCGGCGTATACGACGAGATCATTGATTGGAAAAAATCGCCAATTGAGATTCATAATTTGGTGCGCAGCATGGGCGCGGGTCGGACAAAAATAAACGGAATTGATGTTAAAATATTAAAAACAAAAATGAACGGCGATAGGTTAGAAATTTTAACAATTCAGCCCGTGGGCAAAAATCCAATGGATTGGAAAAGTTTTGTAAATGGCCTGCGCGGTGCAGAGATAAAATTTGGAGAATAATGACGCGATATAAAGTAATCTTGGAATACGATGGAACGAATCTAATCGGTTGGCAGGAAAATCGCCAGGGGCCGTCGGTGCAATCGTTGCTAAAAGATGCGATAGAAAAATTCTGCGGTGCGCGTCCGGATGTCGTTGGGGCGGGGCGGACGGATGCGGGGGTGCATGCGGTCGCAATGGTTGCGCATTTTGATTTGGATTCCGATGCGAATGCGAATACGGTTATGCGGGCGATGAATTTCTATCTGAATGATGCGCCTGTGTCGGTTTTGGACTGTGAAATTGTATCTGGGGATTTTAATGCGCGGTTTTCATGTATTATGCGGCACTATAAATATATAGTTCTAAATCGTTCTGCGCCGCCGGTATTGGATAAGAAGCGTGCATGGTGGGTGCCACGGAAATTAAACCTTAAAAAGATGCGTGATGTGGCGCAACTTTTGGTCGGTGAACATGATTTTACATCTTTTCGTGCAAGTCAATGTCAGGCGAAAAGTCCGATAAAAACCCTTGATTCTTGCCGTATAGAAAGAAAAGATGATTTGGTTGTTTTTGATTTTTCGGCGCGTTCGTTTTTGCATCACCAGGTTAGAAATATGGTTGGAACATTGGTTGAAATTGGTCTTGGTGCGGATTACGACATAAATGAAATCTTTGCGGCACGCGACCGTTCGGCGGCCGGTGCAACCGCGCCGGCATGTGGGCTTTACTTTATTCAGGCCGATTATGCCACCACCGATTAGATGGAATTTGAATCATTTTCCCGGATTTATATATCACACCGCCGGTTTTAATAATTTTATCGGGACATTTTTCAGAATTTATATCAAAGTTTGATGCAATATATTTTATTCGTGGGTTTTCACAAAGGGTCAAAAAGTTTTTAGAAAGCGACACAAAGTTTTTGAAATAAACAATATCAAAATCTTTTTTTGAAATTGTGTATACGCCGGATTCCGCTGTAAAGCGTAAATTTTCTGTGCCGGGTTGTTCGCCATTAAATTTCTTCCAATTATCAAATGCAAAGTAATTTCCACTGTCGTGCGATTTGTTGAATTGTAGTTTTCCATCAATTGGTGTGGCGATGAGTTTGCGGTCAGAACTGATATAGAAAATAGGCTTTGGGTTCGTGGCACAAATTATTATGCCTGTGCCAATAAGTAAAACTGCGCTAAACGGCCCGATATGTCGGGCGAAAAAATTTCTGAAACTTGTGTCATCTTTGATAAGGATTAAACAAGCCAAACCGGTGGTTATTAGTATAACTGCGGTGTTCGGTATGTTGCCGATTGTGATTTCTGAATATGGTATTTGCGATAATCTTTCGGCGATTGTGTATGCGTGGTTATATATAGTGTGTGCAATTTCCAATGGCGTGTGTATGCCGACCAATGCGCATATTGTTCCGATAATTACAAGTGGCATTATGATAAAAGAGAATATTGGCAGGAATATAATATTGCCGATAATGCCATAAATTGGAATTGTGCCAAAGTGTAAAATTATAAACGGTGCGGTGAACACTGTTGCCGTCAATGCGGTTAAAACCGCCGTATAGAGATATTTTAATGCTTTGAAATTTGGTGTTCGTGGCTTTATATTTTGCCACAGCCAAATGATTCCGAATATTGCAGCAAAAGATAACTGAAACCCTGCGGTCATTACATAATATGGATTGATTATCATAATCGCAAAAAACGCAAGTGCCACCATACGCAATGATAGTGTGTTGCGGCCAAACATAAATGCCGCCATAACCAGTGTCGCCATTATAAATGCGCGAAGTGTCGCAACGCCGGCACCGGATATGAAAACATAGCCCAGTAGTCCAATCCAAGTGCAGGCCAGGGCCGGAATTCGCGCAGGAACATGTTTGATAACTCGCGGAAATAACCGAAATATAAAATAAAACAATATGAACAACCAACCACCAATAAGTGTCATATGATAACCACTGATTGACCAAATGTGTGCCATGCCATTTGTTGCCCATGTGTCGCGATGCCCATCGGGCAGGGCGTTTTTATAACCCAAAACAAGTGTGTCTGTTAGAAAAGATTTTGATAATTCGTGTATGGGTTCGCGAACGCTGTATACGGCAGAATCCGGCGTATAGATAATTTTTATGTCGCGCAAATATCCGGTTGCGGAAAGGTTTTTGAAATACATATGCCTTGCAAAATCAAATCCATGTGGTATGTCCGCAGGTTTTGGTTTGAACAGGCCGCCGTTGCCGGATATAGTGTCGCCAACTTTTATATCGATTGTGTCCGTTGTTGATACGCGGACTTTCCCAAAGTTTTTTGTATTCAAATATATTTTTGTCTTTTCGCCACCAGTGTCAATTTCTGTTACGCGCCCCATTATTTCTTTACCATGGATATCGTGGCGTAGCATTGGAACTGTTTTTATATGCGTGTATATTCCCGCATAACCAAACCCGAGTGCGAAACATGCGAAAAGCGCGATAAACGGTCGTCGCCGAAATGCGATAATTGTCGCGATTCCAAGTATAAACATTGTCGCCAAGAAAATAATGTTTGGCTCAGCGAATAATGAAAAATAAAGTGCGACACCAAACGCCATCATAACCGGCGACCAAAGAAATAAATTTTCGCGTTGATTATACAAGAATTTTTTCATGTCGCACATTATAGGATTTTATTATTGATTGGCAACAATGATTTTTTGTAAGCTTTTAACACATAAGGAGAAAAACTTATGTCGAAATATATATTTGTAACAGGTGGGGTTGTTTCAAGTTTGGGCAAGGGCGTTTCGGCGGCATCGTTGGGCGCCCTTTTGCAATCACGTGGATACAGCGTTCATGTGCGGAAATTTGACCCGTATCTTAATGTAGACCCGGGGACTATGTCGCCGTTGCAGCATGGCGAGGTTTATGTTACCAATGACGGATTCGAAACAGATTTGGACCTTGGGTATTATGAGAGATTTTTGGGTATAAAACTTTCCAAGAACGATTCGGTGTCGGGCGGACGGATTTATTGGGAAGTACTTAATGCCGAACGGCGTGGCGATTACCTGGGTGCGACTGTTCAGATGATTCCGCATGTTACAAATAAAATCAAAGAACATATCGGATCGCCAACAGATACCGACTTTGTTATTTGTGAAATTGGTGGCACTGTTGGCGATATCGAAGGCAAAATTTTCCTTGAATCTATACGTCAATTTGCGAACGAGGTCGGTCGCCGTAATGTTATGTTTGCGCATTTAACTCTTGCGCCGTATTTGGAACAGAGTGGCGAACTTAAAACTAAGCCAACGCAAATGTCGGTGCGGCGGTTACTGGAAAACGGGATTCAGGCAGATATTTTGTTCGTGCGGTCGCCGCGTATGCTGACGGCGGACGAGCGCGCTAAGATTGGTATGTTCTGTAATTTGCCGGCGAAAAATGTTATTACCAGTATGGATGTTGATAATATTTACAAGATTCCGTTAGTGTATGATGCCCAAGATGTATTTAACATAATGGCGCAGCACTTTGGTTTGCCCGAGGCCGCCGGTGATATGTCCAGAATTAAAAAGATAGAACAATATCTAAATGCGGATTTGCCTGTGTGCACCATCGGTATGGTTGGGAAATACTTTGATGTTGCGGATGCCTATAAATCGTTGAACGAGGCTTTATTCCATGCGGGTATTCAAAACAATGTGCGTGTCAAAATCAAAAAGATAGATGCGGAAAAATTTACAGACGCAGATTGCGCAGATGTTGATGCGATTTTGGTGCCTGGGGGATTCGGTGCGCGTGGAGTGGACGGCAAAATTGCCGCGGCAAAATATGCGCGCGAAAATAATGTCCCGTATATGGGAATCTGTCTGGGTATGCAGGTGGCCGTCATAGAATTTATGCGCGATGTCGTTGGTGATGAAAATGCGAATTCTACGGAATTTACCAAGAACTGCACACCTGTCATAGACATTATGCGGGATTGTGATGCGGAAAATATGGGTGGGACTTTGCGATTGGGCGCGTATCCGTGTGAGATTAAATCTGGGACACTGGCCGAAAAAATCTATGGTTCAAATCATATTTCTGAACGGCACAGGCACAGGTACGAAGTGAACATCGAATACAAAGATGTGTTGGAAAAGAACGGTATGGTTATTTCGGGAATGTCGCCGGACGGTAAGTTGCCAGAGATGATAGAGATACCGTCGCACAGGTTCTTTGTCGCGGGGCAATTTCATCCGGAATTTCAAAGTAACCCGTTCACAGGGCATCCGTTGTTCAATGCCTTTGTTGCCGCGGCGAAAGATAAGTGATTATTTACCAAAAATAAAATCCGAATTTGATGATACCGCGATGATTTCATCGATATCATCGTTTTCGGCGCTGTGTTGCCGAATCGTTTTTCCGCACTTTTGACATTTGTGTGTGATGATAAAGCCATCACTGGACGGCTCAGCCGAAATCGGTTCCATCATACCGCCACATGTGGACGCGCGGTCGCCAGGATTGTTATCAACATGACGCGACCATAAACACCGCGGGCAATGGTTTGTGTATCCATTGCCCATGACAGCTGCGCCACAGTGTGCGCAGGTAAAATCTTCAACAGTTTTTGTGAATTTTTTCATTTGCAAAATTACAGGCCGAGTGCATTGCGATACATCTTGGTCAATTCGTCCGTTTCGTCCAATTCGTCCGGGTCCATTTTGCGCAGACGAATCATTTGCCGAATGTATTTTGGGTCGTATCCGGCGGATTTTGCCTCTGTGAAAATTTCCTTGATATCCGCAGCGATAGCCGCGCTATCTTCGTTCAATTTTTCGATTCGTTCGATGATACCAAGCAATTGCTGGTTATCAAAACTTCCGTGGTTTGCGTTTTTCATTGATGTTTTCCCCTTGTTAAAGTGACCTTTTTATGATATACAATAAAACATAAAAATCAACCAGAGAGATTGTAAAATTATGACAAGATTTACAAAAATAACTGCATCAATCGGCCCAAGTTGCGAAAGTATCGCGGCATTGCGAAAAATGATTTTGGCCGGCGTAAATGTGTGCCGTATGAATTTTAGTCATGATACCGGCGCCGCCCAGGGGAAAAAGATTGATGCGATTCGTAAAATATCGGCAGAATTAAATGTGCCGGTGGGGGTGTTGGTCGATTTACAGGGGCCAAAACACCGAATCGGAAATTTCAAAACCGAAGAAAAATATCCGATTTCGGTTGGGCAAACTTTTACTTTTGATTCAAACCCGGCGCCGGGCGATTCGGGGCGTGTTCAATTACCTGATGCCGATGTTATGCGGTCTTTGCGTGTTGGGGAAAGAATTTTATTAAATGATGGCAAGATAGAAATGCTGGTAACCGATGTTTTACCAGATTCGGTGAAAACAAAAGTTATTCGGGGAACAGAAATTTGGTCGCGGCGCGGATTTAATTTGCCTGATACGATTGTTGATACTTCGGTTTTAACGGAAAAGGATAGGGCAGATTTGAAATATGCCCTGACAAAAAATCCGGATTGGGTTGCGGTTTCTTTTGTGCAACGGCCCGAAGACATATCTGAAGTGCGCGACTTTATTACCATGCATACCGCGCGGCCGATTAAAATAATGGCAAAGATTGAACGCAAAAGCGCGGTTGAACAAATTGATGAAATTGCGCGCGCGGCCGATGGAATTATGATTGCGCGTGGCGATATGGCGGTGGAATTGCCTTTTGAGCAAGTACCCGCGATTTCACGGCATATCATTCGCGAATGTCGGCGATTGAATCGTCCGGTTGTTATGGCTACACAAATGTTGGGGTCAATGGTTGAAAGTGAATTCCCAACGCGTGCGGAAATAAGTGATGTTGCAAATGCGGCGTATCTGCGCGTTGATTCGACAATGACATCCGAAGAAACAACCATCGGTGCAAATCCGTTAAATGTTATCGAAACTATGGCAAAGATTTTGGTGTATTCAGATGATGATGCGATGGAAAATCCAAGTGATTGGGTGCGCAACGAAAATACGCAAGAAAACGATTGGTCGCGGTCAGTATCTTCAATGGCTTATCTTAATAAAGCGATTGCGATAATTGTTTTCGCGCGCGATACTGAATCGGCGATAAAGATTTCTTGTCGGCGGCCGGATACAAAAATAATCGCCGTATGTGATGATGAAATTGTTGCGAATCAACTTTGTTTGGCGCGTGGTGTGTTTCCGGTCTATACGCCGGATTTGTTCGCACAGCGCGATTTTGTCGCCGTTGCGCGCGATGCTGAAATTACGCGTGGAAACATTGTTGTCGTTGATGGTGAAAATGTAAGTTTACAAAACCTTGGTTAAATTTATTTTGTAATTGGTGGAAAGCAGTCGCCGCCTGAATCAGGGCAACAGTTCCAACCTTGTTCCCGCATGTCGGTGTATGTTTCGCCAGGACAGCAGCCATGTTCATCGGGTTCGGCATTATTTTTGCACATAATTTTTTCCGTGGTATATAAACCAAAAATATCATGATTCGTAATGTATACTGTTGCAAAAGCAGTTAAGATGCATGTTATTATGCACGCGATTAAAATTTTGTATTTTGTTTTCATTTTTTTCACCGTTTATTCTGTGATTTCAACTGAATCAATATATGTGCGACTTATGTTGTCCAGTGGCACAGGTTGATAATCTTCGGATGTAATAGATTCAGAATCGTTTATTGGTAATATAGTCGATGTATGGAATATCGGTTCAAATGCTTTTGGTTCTTCGGAATGATTTACACCGTATGTTTTTGCATTGTATTTGCCACGAAAACGTTCAGGAATTTTTATATAGTCCATCGGGTTCACGCCGTCTGAATACAGTGGCATATTTTCAACAGCCGACATATATGTTCCGCCCGTGCGATAAATTGGAACAGTAAATGCCGCCGGTTCTGTGCGGGCAACAGATGTTGTCCCATCGCCATTAAGGCGCATTATGCGTAATGCGCGTTCGTTTGTGCCATCAGTATGCAATCTGAATAGGCCGTTTATGCCGGTATAACCACTGGGGTTCATTAGATGTGCGCGAATATCATCGTGGGAATACAATGTGCCGATGGCAAGCATTGTTGATTCGTATCCAATTGTTGACATGCGCGTTGGATATGTTCCAGTTGCAATTGAATATGTATTGCGGAAGTTTTCTGGAATGTCGGGTAATGTGGCGTATACAGACCCCACCATCGTTAAATCTGATGCTATATCGCTATCTTCCCAAAGCGGTGTGCCATAGAATTTTACATCACGTGCGCCGACACCATAGTAACGCAGAAACGATGCCACAGACTTTGTGTCATTACCATCGCCCAGGAATAAAATAGAATCGTATGGCAAATCGCCCAATGTATCAACCTTGTTCAGGTTATCCAATTGGCGCGCCAGCGAATATTTTTCCGAACTACTTAAACTTTCATGATTGATTATTGCAGATAAAATTTCTTTGGCACGTGTGTTTGCCGCATTGCGCGCTTTATACATGGATGCCGAAAGAGCCGCCTGTTTTATCGAATCGGTATCGCGTTCGTTGTAATAGAATATACCAACATTGCCGATGTTATATGTGTCTGCAATTGCGTTTGCCGCACCCGCCATAACCGGGCCAGATGTGTTGTTTGGTGCAATTACAATGAAATTTTTTGCACCGTTCGCGGACATTTCGCTGATTGCAGATTCGACAACGTTCATCGGCATGACCGCCATACTGATTACACCGTCGCCAACCGCAGACACATCAGAAGTGAACGAAAGCGCCGGTATAGAAGATGCTTTTTTGTCGCGTAAAATTCGCGCGTTGTCGGCAAACACCGGTCCAATTATTATTTCAGGATTTGATGCCAATGCGCGTTCGATTGTTTCGTTTGTATCGCCGGTCCCGGTGTCATAGAATCTTATTTGTAATCCATCAGGTGCAAATTGCATCGCCGCCGATTCGATACCAAGCCGAATCGATTTACCGATTTTTGCGTTTGAACCACTGGTCGGAATCAATACAGCGATACTGTGTGATGCGTCAGATTGGTTGCCGTACATCCCAAGCGAATATGTCCCGTATTGCAACTGGGTCGGTGCAGTGATTGGCACATCGGTATATTCCGAACGCCATGTAGAACCTTTATCGCTGTGGCACGATGAAAGTAACACCGCAAGGCAAGTTAATCCAAAAATCTGTTTTATAATATGCATTGAAATATCCATTTTATTCTGTATTATTTTACTACAAAGGATTCATAAATGCAAACAGGGCTTTATATTGTTGGTACACCTATTGGAAATCTGGGCGATATGTCGCCTCGGGCGGTCGATGTTTTGAAAAATGTTGATGTTGTCGCCGCCGAAGATACTCGCGTTTTTGCAAAAATTGCGTCGCACTTTGATATAAAGACGCGGCGCGTATCGTGTCATGAACATAACGAGCGCGATGTTATTGGCGGACTGGTAGAAAAAATTCAAAATGGCGAATCGATTGCGGTCGTAACAGATGCGGGTATGCCTGGAATCAGCGACCCGGGATTTCGAATCGTTCGTGCGGCCCGTGATGCGGGTGTGCCGGTCTATGTTGTGCCGGGGCCAACGGCGGTGATATCTGCATTGGTGCTTAGTGGGTTCCCGACCGATAGGTTCACTTTTTGTGGGTTCTTTGATGAAAAGAAATTGCGTGATGATAACAAAATTCGTCATACGATTGTTTACTATGAAAGTCCGAATCGGATTATGAATACGATTGATGCGATTGCGCGCGTTATGCCGGAACGGCAAATCGCAGTCGTGCGCGAAATCACAAAAATTCACGAGCAGGCGATAATCGGATATCCGGCGGAACTGAAAAACATCGAACCGCCACGCGGGGAAATTGTTATCGTGATTGCGCCAGCACCGGAACATAAAATGTCTGATGCGGAAATATCGGAAATCGTAAATGATGTTGTGGCCAATTCTACCAAAGCGGCGGCGGGTGATTTGGCGGCGCGCGCGGGAATTTCAAAAAAAGAAGCCTATCGGCGTTTGATTAAAAAGGAATAAGCACATGATAAAATTTGTTGGCGGTTTTGAAAATGTCTGTGATTTGCCAGAAACGCAATTTGCGGAATACGCTTTTGCGGGACGCAGTAATGTTGGAAAATCTTCGCTGATAAATGCGGTGCTGGGTGAAAATGTTGCGCGGACATCAAATACGCCGGGACGCACACAGACACTGAATATGTTTAATGTGAACGACAAAATAATGATTCTTGATTTGCCGGGGTATGGCTATGCGCGTGTTTCGCGCGCGGATGCGGCGCGGTGGATGTTGCGGTTCCAAGAATATATTATGACGCGGCGACAGTTAAAGCGTTTATTCATCTTGATTGATTCACGTATCGGTGCGCGCGATTCTGATTTGGAACTTATTCAATTTTGCGATGCGAACGGGATATCTTATCAAATCGTTTATACGAAAAAAGATAAACGTGTGCGCGAAAAAGAGCAGGTCGCAATTTGTGCAGATGACCATCCGGCGATGGTTGATGATATTGTTGAAACATCGGCCGAAAAAAAATATGGCATTGACAACCTAAGGGCGATAATTGGCATCAAATAAAAATATCTTTTGTGTTTCGAATCCGGCAAAGATTTTGGACGGCCTTTGGACAGTGATGGACGAATCTGGAATCGATTTAACGGATATGCTGATTTTCTTACCGAATCGGCGTGCGGTGCGCAGTGTTGAGAAAATGATTGTTGATAAAGTTGGACATGCGACACTGTTGCCGCGCCTGGTGCCGTTGGGCGAAGGTGTTGAAGATATCGATTCGGATGAAGGTGTTTTGGGTACTGTTTCAACATTGGAACGGGTTGTCGCAACCGCGTATTTATTGTCTTCTATCCCGACAATCAAAACTATATCAAATGCGTTGCCGGTGGCGCGAACACTGATTACTATGCAGGATTATTTGGAAAATAGTTCTGTTGATATTTCTACAATTGATTGGACGACATTGGTTGATGATAAATATGCGAAACATTTTCAAGACAAAGCGCAAATTTTATCTGTTCTTTCGCGGGTGCAAAATGAAATTTTTGGTGGGCGTGATACCGAAACAAAACGCCGGAATTCTGACGTATACGCGTGGTGCGATTATTTGAAAAATATGAATGCAAATAAATCGTTGGTTGTTGTTTGTGGTTCAACCGCAAGTGTGCCGGTTACGCGTGATTTGATGTCAGTGATCGCGTCTTTGCCAAATGGTCGAATTATATTGCCGGGCCGGATTTTTGGACGCGCAGAAGATTTTGGACTTGATACAAATCCGTATAATGCGGAATATAAATTTTTATCGGGAATCGGGGTTGATGTATCAGAAGTCAAAGAAATCGATGTCGGCGCGTCACATATAGATTTTATGAATACGGCGTTTTCCAACGTATACAGCGATTTAAGCGGTTATGATTTATCAAATTGTCATTTGATAGAGGCGGCGCGTGAATCCGAAGAAGCCGCCGCGGCCGCCGAAATTACCGCGCGCGCAATTTGCGATAAAAAAACGGTTTTAATTATAACGCCCGATGCGGCCGGAAACCAACGATTGAGAACTGAATTTGAACGGCGAAATATCATCGCGGATTTTTCGGGTGGTGTGTCTGGGGCTATGACACTGGTGGGGCGCGCGATTTTGAATTTGTTTGATGATTGGATTGAATCGGGTGAGCATATTTTTGAAGAAATATACGCGTCTAATAATTTTAATCTGTTTGATACTATTGCGGAGATTGTTGATAAATATGATGAAAATTTTTCGCCACGGTTCGATATTGAAAATCCAGAATCTGTTGCGGTTTGGCGTGCGATAAAAAAACTTTCTGATTGTTTAGGGGAAATAAAGGTCGGCGCCGTGGATGCGCGTGCGTTTATTGCAGATTCCCTTTCGGATATTCGGGTGCGACCACCAATGAATGATGCGGCGCGTGTTACTGTTTTGGGTACAATCGAATCGCGTATGCAAACCGCGGATGTCGTGATACTTACCGGATTGAACGAAGGGATGTTTCCGGCAATGGGGTACGAAAACCCTTGGTTGCCGCGGAAAATATCAAATCAGATTGGGCTGCCGGCACTGAATCACAAGGTGTCACTAATGGCACTTGATTTTATGAATTTGTCGTGTGGGCGGGAAATTTATTGGTTGCGTAGCAAAGTTTCCGGTGGTGTTCAGACCCAGGAATCGCGATTCCTTTCGCGTGTGATTGTTGCGCGTGGTGCGTTTGATACGGATGCGGGGTGCGATATATTAAGTGCGGTGCGTTCGCGCGATTCGGTTGAATCAAATCCTTTGTCTTATGCAAATCCACAGCCGTCCGCCGATTGGTCTGATGTTTATGTTACAAGTTTGGAATTGCTGATACATAATCCATATGCGTTCTATGTCCGGCATATATTAGACTTACGCCCAAAAAAAGATTATTGGATTGGGGCCGATGTGCGCGATTTTGGAACACTGGTTCATAGTGTTTTGGAAAATGCGCCGGCGGATGCAACGGAACAAAGTTTGATTGCGGAAATGGACCGGCGGGCGTTGGAAGTTTTGGGCAACAATAATCTTATATTTTATTTCTGGCATCGGCGGTTCATGGAAATTGCACCGATTGCGCTTCAAATGTTGCAAGAAACGCGCGGCGCATTTGTTGAAATCGAAGGCGTGGCAAATATTGCCGGTCGTAATGTTCGCGCGCGCGCGGATAGAATCTGGGGCGGTGGGGTGCTGGATATAAAAACGGGTGCCGCGCCAAATAAAAAGCAACTTTTGGACGGAACAATGCCGCAGTTGCCGTTAGAGGCGTATATGTTGCAAAATCATGGCTTTCGTTTTCGGACAACCGTTAAAAGTGAAATGCCGATTATGCAATTTTTGCAACTTAAATCCGGCGATACAAAAATCATAAAATACGATGTAGAAGAAACCGCAATGGCAATGAATGCGGCGTATAGCAAGGTTACGGAACTGTTTAATATGTATTCGGCGGGCGGTGCAGAATATGAATATCGCCGAACCGGTGAACAAAAATATCAAGAATATGATGACTTTGCGCGTGCGGACGAGCGCGATTAGTCAATCTTTATCATCAATCCGCAATGGTCGGTCGGTTTTTCACCGCTGCGCGGGGCACAGTCGATTTCGCACTTTGTAATCATTTTCGCGGCGGTTTTGTTTGCCATAAAATAGTCAAGACGCAGGCCGTGTTTGTTTTCAAAACCGCGCTGGCGATATCCGTACCAAGTATATCCGATTTCGTCTGGGTGCATTTTGCGCCACACATCGGTCCAACCGTCATCAAACCAAGATTGCAAGATTTCGCGCGCGGCGGGGGCAGAAATACTGGACCCTACATAGTTTTCCGGTTTCCAAATATCGCGGTCTGCAATTGCAACATTAAAATCGCCGCCGATTATAACCGCCTCTGGTGAACTAAGGTATTGCTGTATATATTTTCCAAATGCCCGCATCCAATCGATTTTATATTCGAACTTTGGCGAAGTTTCCGATTCGCCGTTCGGCATATAGACATTTATAACCCGAATACGCCCGTCAATCACAGTTTCCAAAAAACGCGCATTTATATCGGTATAGCCAGGTATCCCGCGAATCGTGTCTTCGATAGAAAATTTTGAAAAAGTCGCGACCCCGTTCCAACTTTTTTGGCCAAAGACCTTTATATTATACCCGTATTCTTCGAATATATTGTGTGGAAAACCGGCGGTTTCGACCTTTAGTTCCTGAACGAGTATGGTGTCATATTCGTTTGATTCAAGGATTTTTATAAAACTTTCCGCGTGGGCGCGAATCGAATTGATGTTGACTGTTAGTATTTTCATATTTGCAATATTTCCTTTTATGGGTATAATAACGATAATATGTTCTAAAAACAACAAGGATTTTGTGTCATGAACAGTATGTTTGAATTTTTGGAAAGCGCGGTTAAAAAATGGCCGAATGGTATTTATCTGGTGCGTGAAAATGTTACGTTTTCAGACTTTATGAAGATGGTGCGGGCGCGCGCGGCAACGCTTTCAGCGCTGGGGGTGAAGCCAGGCGATGTCGTTGGAATTTTGTCGCATAATATACCGGCATTTCCGATGACTCTGTTTGCAATTTGGTATTTGGGCGGGACGGTGTTGTTGCTGGATACGAACTTGACACCGTTCGAATACGATAATATGGCAACGATTACAAAGTGCAAATATGTCTGTGCAGAAAAGTCGTTCTTTTATAAAACAGATGTCTTTCAGTTCGTTGATATTACAACCGAAGATAATGGCGAAAATCCAGATTTGAAACCGGCGAAATTAAAGCCCGATGATATTGCGACACTTTCGTTCACGTCTGGGTCAACTGGCACGCCAAAAGTTGTGCCACTTTCGCATTATAATTTGTTAGAGTGCGCGCATTCGCTGCTGGATATGCGCGAATGGTTTGAGGTTGGCGATGTTATGTACGGCTTTCTGCCAATGTATCATATTTTCGGGTTCGCTGTGGAAATTCTTGCAACACTGCAATACGGTGCGGGCGTGTTGCTGCAACCGACCGTAAATCCAAAGGAAATCTTGGCGGATTTTAAACGCTATCGCCCGCATGTTATTCCGGCGGTGCCACGGTTGTTTGAGGTTTTTCGTAATAAGATAATCGATGGTGTAAAATCACAGCATAAATGGTGGTTGTTTTCGTTCGTGTTAAAAAATGCGGATTTGTTGAAGAAAATCGGCCTGCGCAAGTTGGTGAATATGGTGACAAAGCCGGTTTTGGACGTGTTCGGCGGCCGCGTAAAATTGCTGATTGCGGGTGGCGCGGCGACAAAACCCGAAATTGAAAATTTCTTTGTTGCGCTGGGGCTTGGGTTTATTCAGGGCTATGGTATGACGGAAACGGTTGGGCCGATTTGTATTTCTAAACCGTGCAAGGGGCGGATTCCGTTCGCCTTTGGTGCGCCGACCACAAATAACGTGGTCGAAATTCGCGATAAAAACGAAGACGGTGTCGGTATTTTATGGCTGCGCGGAAATCAGATTTTCAAAGGTTATCTGAATAATGATGATGCGAATAAACAGGCGTTCGATGACCGCGGATTCTTTAATACTGGCGATATGGTGTCGATGGATAAAAATGGCGAGTTGCACTTTGCCGGCCGCAAGAAACAGGTGATTGTTCTGGACAGTGGTAAAAATGTTTATCCGGACGAGTTAGAAGGTTTGTTCATAAATATTCCCGGTGTGAAAAATGTCGCCGTCTTTGAACACAAGGTAAAAGATAAAACCGTTTCGTATGGTGTGTTCAGTGTTGATAAAGATATGACGATGGAAAAACTTTCTGCGGCAATTGCGGCGGCGAATAAAAAGGTCGCGTCCTATAAGTGGGTGACGCACTATGCAATGACAACTGAAGATTTGCCGATGACCAGCACGCAAAAGGTCAAACACCACATCGTGCGTCAGAATTTGATAGACGGTAAGTATCCAGATAGGAAAGAGTAAAAATTAAATATAATTATTCATCTGCGAACTTGTTGGCGCGTTTATGTAGGTTTACTACACCGCACTTGCCAACGATTTCGCATCTAAACAATTCTCTTTAATTTTTTAAGTGTAAGTGTAAATGGTTAGTGCGGGCGCGGATGCGCCCGTTTTACTTTCCCAAACACAATTGTGAAAAGGTCATATCAAGTATTTCGGCGGTGCCGATGGTGCCGAGTATTCGTCCAATTGCGTCCGCCGCATAGCGCACGTGTTCCGATAAAATATCATAGTCGCCATCAAAGTCGTCCAGTGCCGCATACAATTCATCGCGCGCGGTCATCAACAGGTCGTATGTGCGGGCGTTTATCATAACCGTGCTTTCGCCGTTATTTGTGATTTCGGCGATTCGGTTTCGGATTTCGTGCATAAGTTCCGATATGCCCGCACCGGTTTTGGCGGAAACATATATTGCGCCGCGTATGTCGCGCGAATCGATTGTGTCAGATTTATTTATGACCAAAATTTCATTTTCTGCAACCGGTGTGACCGAACCGTTGATATCGATGACATGTAAAACTATATCGGCGTTGGCGATTTCGGTATTTGTTCGTTCAATTCCGATTTTTTCCACAAAATCCACCGTATTGCGCAGGCCGGCCGTATCAGATAAATTCACCATGTATCCGTCAATGTCCATTTGTGCGGATACGACATCGCGTGTTGTGCCGGGAATATCGGAAACTATGGCGCGGTTCGCACCAACGATGCGATTGAACAGTGAAGATTTGCCGACATTTGTTTCGCCAACGATTGCGATATTTATTCCGCACATAATTGCGCGTGAAACCTTGTAATTGTTCAATACGCCGGAAACCGCCGTATAGAGCGTTTTTATGTGTTCCAAAATTGTATCAGAAATGTTTGGCGGTAAATCGTCGGCGTCATAGTCCGTCATTGCGGCGGCGTATGCGGATATTTCCAACATTTGGTCGCGCCAATTTTCATAAATCGCACTGTCGCCACCCATCATGGAACGCAGCGCCGCCGCGCGCTGCTTATCCGTTTGTGCGTCAAGCAACGCAACCAGTCCGTCAACATCCGTCAAATCCATTTTGCCATTATAAAACGCGCGCCGCGAAAATTCGCCGGGTGTGGCGACCCGCATATTATGCCCGCGCAAAAATTCAAAGATTTTATTTATCACCGCCGGTGCGCCGTGGCACTGAATTTCAATTATGTCTGTGCCGGTGAAACTGTGTGGCGCGACAAAATAAATAATAACGCATTGGTCGATAATTTCACCATTATCATCGCGCAAGTTTGTAAAATATGCGTGCCGTGGTACTGGCGTACGGCCA
>JAGCDW010000058.1 GCA_017650945.1 Alphaproteobacteria bacterium
ACAAACCAATGGCCGTCCGGCGATTACGATAAATACGTAGTCGGTTCGTCATTGGCACAGGGACTTGCGTTAAAACAAAACATTATTGCCGCGGGAACATCGGGTAATGTTGTTACATACACCGGCACGGCAGGACAGGTTGGTTCGGTTGGTGTGTATAATGGTTCGCAGGCGTATAATTCATCAACCGATTCGGGTAAACTTGCAACCGCGGGATTTGTGGAAACGAAACAAGAAAAACTTACCTGTGCGGGGTATGTTGATGGACATGCGAACGATGATAATTATTGTTGGTTGTATAGTTTGGAATCATCACAATCGGCCGCACCGAGTTGTTTGGCGTATGGTGAACCATGTGATCTGCAAGATGACACCTGTTGTTCTGGAACAATCTGCAAAGATGTAAAAGGTGACACACCCCGTTGTGGATACCCAAATTATTAATTATGCAAATTATTATATAAAAAACGGCGCGGTATGCGCCGTTTATTTTTCATCTTCCTTGCCCAGGCCGATGGTTTTCTTTGCACTGTCCAGGGTGCGAATAAGGGCGCGGCGGATTTTGCCCGATATTGTCATCGGTAAACTGTCCACAAATTCGATCACGCGCGGATATTTGTATGCCGCGGTGCGGTTGCGGACATGGTCTTGCAATTGACGCACAAGGACGTCCGTGCCTTGGAAATATTTGTTCAAAACGATTGTTGCCTTGACCGCCATGCCGCGCGACGGGTCGGGGATTCCGGTTACGGCAACCTCTCGCACAGCGGGGTGTTCAAGCAGCACACTTTCAACCTCAAACGGGCTGATTCTATAACCCGAAGATTTAATCAAATCATCATTACGGCCGACGAACCAATAATACCCGTCCGAATCGCGATACGCCACGTCGCCGGTGTGATAATATCCGTCACGAAACGCCGCCGCCGTTAGTTTTTCGTTCTTGTGATATTTTTGGAACAACCCGACCGGGCGACCATTTGCAAGTGATATGCATATTTCGCCAACCTTGCCATCTTCGGTGATGGGGCGACCATCTTCGTCCAATAATTTTATATTCCAACCGGCGGCGGGCATACCCATACTGCCCGGTTTGGGTTTTATCCACTGGTTCGTGAACAGTTGCACGGTTGTTTCAGTTTGACCGAATCCTTCGTGTAATTCGATTCCCGTCATGTCAAGGAAACGTTCATAAACCTCTGGATTCAGCGCTTCGCCCGCGACATCGGCCTTTACCAATTTTGAAAGGTCGTATTTCGATGCGTCCGCGTGAATCAGCATTTTATATACCGTTGGTGGTGCGCAGAATGATGTTACACCGTTTTCCGACATTGCGGACCAAAGGTCGTGCGCGTTGAAAATGCCGCTTACATCAAAAATGAAGACGGTTGCACCGGCAAGCCATTGTCCGTACATTTTGCCCCATGAACATTTCGCCCAACCCGATTCGGAAAGTGTGAAATGGACGTCGCCGTCGGTGAGTCTTTGCCAAAAAACCGCAGTGTTTATGTGGCCCAGTGGATAAGCGTAGTTGTGCGCCACCATTTTCGGCAGGTCTGTTGTGCCACTGGTAAAATAAATTACCATCGTGTCGGTGTTTTCGTTCGGCACGCGTTCGAATTCCGCCGGCATAGTATTTATCGAATCGGCAATTTCTTCGTTAGATATCAGCATAACGTCCGAATCGCCAATCGCGGCTTTTATTTCCGGAATTATGTGTCCATCGTCAAAGGCAATAATCGCTTTGCTTTCCGCCGTATCGATTCGGTATTTGATATCTTCGGCCTTTAACTGATTCGTTGATGGAATAGGAATGATTCCGGCGCGGTGCATCGCCATCATTAAAATCCAGTATTCCCACCGGCGGCGCAGGAAAAGTAGCACTGTATCGCCCCGCTGCAGGCCGCGCGAAGTCAAGTAATTCGCGACAGAACACGACATACGCGACAGGTCACGGAACGTGAAATTTTTCTTGTTCCCCGAATCGTCAGTCCAAATAATCGCGGGCTTTTCCGGCGTTTCGCGCGCGATAACGTCAATGACATCGTATGCAAAATTGAAGTGTTCCGGAACAATCGGTTTTCCGTTTTGCAGATAGTCTTCATAACTTTCAAAATGTTCTTTGGTTAAAAAACGCGTCGCAAACATTGGTGCCTCTTTATTTTTTTATGTGTGAATAATGCCATTTTTCAACGAAAAAACAAGTATAAATATAGGATAAAAATAAAAAAGTTAAAAAAAAGTTGCAAACGGAAATTTATGTTTTACAATCGGCTTGTTCTTAAAAGATAAGAACGTTTGTTTGTTGTTGTGTGTGTTCGGAGTATAGCTCAGCCTGGTAGAGCGCTACGTTCGGGACGTAGAGGTCGTAGGTTCGAATCCTGTTACTCCGACCATAAATTAAATCACCCCGTCCCCTCGGGGTGATTTTAATTTATGATTGATGTGACAATTGGATTTGATACATAGCATACGCAAGTATGCCAGGTTCGGAACAAGCACGCAACGCGTGCGCAGTGAAAGGGGCCCGCGAACGAAGTGAGTGGGAATTACAATCCTGTTACTCCGACCATAAATTAAATCACCCCGTCCCCTCGGGGTGATTTTTATTTATCGTGGTCGGTGTTAGTGTTAGTGGTTAGTGAACTGGTGCATCGCGCCGGTTTTTACTAATTACTTACACTAGCCACTAACACTTACACTAATCACTCGCTTGCAAAATTATTTTTATCTGCAATAATTCCCACCGTTATGCGCAGACGTAAAAAAAGAATCTTTACACGTTATATTTTTGTAATCGCCGGGATTATGTTCGCCGTGATTTTCTATGCGTTGTGTATTCGTTCGACTGTTCGCGAATCGGTTAATTTTAATATCAATTCTGGTGATACGGTTTCTTCGGTCGCGCGACGCTTGGATGCGGAAAAGGTTGTATTTTCTGATATGGCGTTTAAGTTCGCGATTCGTATTCGTGGTGGGCGTGTACAAAAAGGTGAATATGAAATTCCCGCCGGGGCATCGGCTTGGCGGATTGCCGGAATTTTTGCGCGTGGAAAAATCGCGACAGTGAAAATTGTTATTCCCGAAGGCCTTACCATTTTGCAAATCAAAGATTTATTGCGTGGGTACAGCGCGCTTTCGGGTGATGTTGATTGTCGTGACTGGCGTGCGGTTTGTGATGTCGCGGACGGCGATGTATTTCCAGATACTTATTATGTTGCGCGTGGGACATCGCGGTTGGCGGTGCTAGATTTGGCGCGCAAAAAAATGGACGAGGTAAAAAATAAATGGCTGCGCACACGGCGTAATCCGCCTGCGCCACTTACGGGGTGGAACGATGTGATAACACTGGCATCCATTGTGCAGCGCGAAACGCCGCGGACAAGTGAAATGAAAATTGTCGCCAGTGTTTATCTGAATCGTTTGCGTCGTGGTATGCGGTTGCAGGCTGATCCAACCGTGATTTATGCGATAACCGATGGATATGGTGATATGCGGGGCGAACCGTTGTTGCGTGGACATTTAAAGGTTGATAGTCCGTATAACACATATCGCAATAATGGTTTGCCGCCGGCACCGATTGCAAATGTTGGTTCGCATGCGATTCGTGCTGTGCTGGAACCGGCAGATACAAAGTACCTTTATTTTGTCGCAGATGGTCGTGGCGGACACAAGTTTTCGACTGATTATGAAACGCATTTAAAGAACCATGCTGACTGGCGCGAAATAAAAAAAATGAATAATCCAGATTTAAATTTTGACAATCAATAAATAGCCTTGCGAATCGTTTTTTTGAAAAATTTTGTCATCTGTGTGAAAAACTTTTAGATTTGTGCGCTTTTCCGCGTGCGACAAGAAATACAAATTCAAATCGGCGGCCATTATATCATATTTTTTCATC
>JAGCDW010000059.1 GCA_017650945.1 Alphaproteobacteria bacterium
GGTTTTCGGTTCGGGAAATTCCGCAAGCGATTTTGAAAATTCCATCAACGGTGATGCGACATACAGTGAGATAAAGGCCGGTTGCGAATCGATTGTGAACAGTGATGCAAATTGCCAATATGCGGCGGCATCGGCAACGGCAAAGAATTATAATTATTCTTATAACGAAGAAACAACCTTTACCAACTTGTTCCCGGCCGAGGCGGGCAAAGACCCAATCGGTGTTATTACTCGTTTGAATGCATCACTTGCACAAAATTACAATGATGCAGCGATTGCAAAACTTGCTACGGATTGCAAGACGACCGCCGTAAGTTGTATACGTTCTATGTGTGGTTCGGATTTTACGAAGTGCTATCGTAACCGAACGGATGTTATGACTGATACTTATGCAACAGAAGAAAATAAGTTCAATCAGAGTATGAATAAGGTTGGTGGTGTTCTTGACTTTACAATTGTGCGCGGGTTGTGTCTTGCAACGGTCAAAGATGCTCATTCTTGTGATGAACATTTGAAGATACAATCTGTTCGATATAATACTGATAATGGCCCGGCCAGTTGGGGCAAATCAACAGTTCGTGATGCATGGGTTGATGCTGTTAAAGATGGGTATAGTGCGAAAAGTGTGGAAGTTGAAGGTGAGTTTGTTGAAACGGGGCTTTGCACGATTGACCAGTCAAAGAACAAAATTGCGGCTTGCTCATCAAAACTTAGTAATGCCCAAGAATGTAATACTGTTGACGAAGATGGTTGCATATACGATGTTGAACAAGTTGTTGCACGTCGTGATTATCAAGTTAGCATGGCAGCAGATACATTGTTCCAAGAAGTTATGGGCGATTTAGAAAAGGAAGCTCAAGCAAAATATAATGCCAAATTAACCGAAGAACAACATATGTGCATTGATGCAAATAGTGGTGGTATCATGGGACGAAATGATATCAGCAGTACATATATGTGGGTAAAATTACGTGGTCGTAAAGTACCGAAGTATTATGGTACATCCGGGTTGAAAGTGAGTGATTTTGTTGCAAGTAACGATTTGTATGGTTCGTTCTGTCGTGCACGCGTGACAATCCAATCTGATGATCCAGATATTCAAACCGCTTTGCAAAAAGGCCAAAGTTGGTCCACAGCATACTTTGCGGTTGGTGATGTGTTCACCTGTGGTTCATGGATTCCACAAAAAGAACTTGAAAATATTGCAAAAATTGTTTCTGGACAAGTTGAAGGAACGGAAAAGTATGAACGTTATCAGCAACAGGCGGTCAAGGATGAACGTAATGCAAATCTTATTGCTGCCTTATCCTCGGTGGCGGCTGCAACAGGTACAGGTTTCTTGGTCAACAAATTACAAGATCAAAATATCCTTGGTGGATTGTTGAACAAGAACGTGAATACAAATACACAAGCGGCTCGTAATCTAACTGCAGCCAGTAGGTGCGTTCAAGCAGTGAGTAGAATGAACAGAACTCTTGATGGTCTGGATTCTAGTGTAGAAACTATAGACACATCATCTAATACGGAGACTGTTAAAAAAGCTTCACGTAGTATCGTTAGTGAAGCAAGCGTCGTTGGAGCAACTGTTGGCTCAATCAAGGATTACGAAAAAGTGGGCGAGAGCGTTGTTACCAAAGGGCTTACTACGGATATAACTTCACAGTGTGCGAACGGTTCAACTGTGGCTGCTTGTAGGACAGCGTTAAATAAGGTCGAATTTGAATGTCAGGCAGTTATTAGTAGTGACGGTGAGTATAATGTAGATTATAAACAAGATAATACGCGTCGCTGGGTAAGCATTGGTAGCGCGGCGGTTGCTGGCGTTGGAACATTCTTTGGTGTTCGTAAACTTACTCGTGATATCAAAAGTGAAAATTTGACCGCCGAACAGCAGGCTGCGTATGATAAGTTTATGCGTGAAATCGGTGACCATATTTATTGCTTTATCGGTGCGGACGAAGCCGGCACCTATGGCGACCTTATTGAAATCAGCGTAGAGTAATGTAAACGTTAGTAAATTAGTTACGGGCGCGAACGCGCCCGTTTCTTTCGATTATGACAATTTGTGGATTACCAAACCACTGCGAAGTTTTGGTTCAAACCATGTCGTCTTTGGTGGCATGATGTTGCCGGTGTCTGCAATGTCAATAATTTGACGCATCGTAACCGGATACAGTGCGAACGCAACCGCCATTTCACCACTGTCCACGCGTTTTTGCAATTCACCAAGACCGCGGATTCCGCCGACGAAATCGATGCGCTTGCTGGTGCGCAGGTCGCCAAGGTTTAATATCTTGTCAAATACCAAATTCGAAAGAACCGTTACATCCAACACACCGATTGGGTCGTTGTCGTTGTATGTGCCGGGCCGTGCGGTCAATGAATACCATTTGCCGTTCAAATACATTCCAAAGTTGTGCAATTTATTTGGCTTGTAAATACCCGTTCCCATTTCTTTTACTTCGAATGATTCCGACAATTTTGCTAAGAATTCATCCGCCGAAAGCCCGTTCAAATCTTTGACCACGCGGTTATAGTCGATAACCTTTAACTGGCTTTCTGGGAAAATCACGGCAAGGAAGAAATTGTATTCTTCGTTTCCGGTGTGGTTCGGATTTTGTTCGCGCTTTTCCGCACCAACGCGTGCCGCCGCCGCAGTCCGGTGATGGCCGTCCGCAACGTAAAGCGCCGGAATGGTCTTAAAGATTTCGGTAATGCGCGCGTTTATCGCATCATCGCGAATGACCCAGAATTTATGACCGAAACCATCCGCCGCGGTAAAGTCATATTCAGGCGCATTGTTCTTTACAAAGTTTTCAACGATTTCGTTCATTTCCGCAACATCTGGATACGCAAAGAACACCGGTTCGATGTTTGCGTTTTGAATGCGCACGTGAATCATACGGTCGTCTTCTTTATCCTTGCGCGTAAGTTCGTGCTTTTTGATTTTGCCGGTCATATAGTCATCTACATTCGCCGCGGCAACAAGTCCATACTGCGTCCGGCCGTCCATCGTTTGCGCATAGATGTAATACATTTCTTTGTCGTCTTGGACCAGCCAACCGCGGTCTTGCCACAGTTTGAAATTTTCAACCGCTTTGTCATAGACGGCTTGGCTATGTTCATCCGCAATCGGGTCAAAATCAATTTCTGGTTTGATAATATGCAACAGTGATTTTTCACCTGCCTCGGCCTTGGCCTCTGCTGAATTCAGAACATCGTATGGCCGCGATGCAACTTCGGCCGCAATTTCTTTTGGTGGACGAACGCCAGCAAATGGTTTTATTTTCATGGGTCACTCCTTTTGTGTTAAACGGTTCTGATTATAACCCCGTTTTTACAAAAGGCAAATTTAGTTTTTATTCCGCGTCAATCGCTACATCGAACACTGTTTCGGCGCGCGCCGTGTCCAGTGGGTGCGATTGGAACGGTACGGTTTCAAAGTCTATCCGGTTCATGTCGATACGACGAATTGTGCGGTCGAACATTGTGTGATAGTAAATTTTCCGATTCGTAATATCACTTGCGATTGTCCATTGTGTCGCCGATGGCATATCAAATTTACCATCTTTGGCCGCCTGGGTCGTGCCAAAAGGAACATCAAAGTTGTTCAGAATATGAAATGCTTGTTTGACCGTTGATGCCGCATCTGGTTGAGTTATGGAATAGTTTTTAAAGAACGATGCGCGCACAAATCTTGATGGTGATGAAAAGTCCCCGGGCAGGCCCAGCAAGCCCGTTCCATGACTTAGCGATTGCAATTTAATTGGGCCAAATACGGTTGGCGCAATTGTGCCGGATTGCAAATTGATATAGTTATCAAGGTTCGTCATATGCCATGTGAATTCTGGGGAATTCGCAATGGTGCCCAGTGGGTTTTCGTGGAACGTCGGTATGCCGTCTATGATTTCCAATACGACAACGCGCCCGTTTGGTTCGGCGATGCGCCAATGCACGGTCGAAGCGGTTGGATCTATGTTCACAATGTTGACGGTGTCGATTGCATTTTTTACTTCGTCTATGCTTGCAAAATTAGATAAAATCCAAGAAACAACCTGGAAATCGGCAAGTGTGGTGGCGTTGTCGTTCGGCGAATATGGAACGTATTTGCCATAGTCTGGGAAATAGAATAGGGCGGCGGAAAGTCCGGCCTCGTTCGTGCCGTCAACAACGAATTCTGGGCGTTGCATCCCAAGGCCCACAAAGCCGTATTTCGCGGTAAATGTCATGCCGTCTTGGGTGCCATCGGGCAATAAAGATTGTTCGGTGTGGCCGCGTGGGCTGATGACATAAATGTTGTTCATTTCTGAACCCGACCAATCGACGGTGCGCGCCATAACGACGGAATCATCCGCAGCGGTTAGTTTTATGCCGGTGCATGCGGTCGCACTTTGTGCGGCGGCGATTGCGATGGCAAGAATAGAAATTGTGATTTTTGTTTGCATGTTGTTTCCTTTTGGTTGTTGGTGTAATTGTATCGGTTTTGCGCGCGCACAACCACAGGAACGAATTCGGCGAATGATGTGTCGTAATTTTTATTTGCAAAATGGGAAAAGCGCGTATATAATGTGGGGCGCCTTGGGGCATAGTTTAATGGTAGAACATCGGACTCTGACTCCGCTAGTATTGGTTCGAATCCAGTTGCCCCAACCAAAGTTTCAAAACTTGCCCATTGGGGCAAGTTTTCTTTTGTTTTGAAATACTTTCACCGAGTTCGAAAGTTGATATGGGAAAATTAACAATTTTTTATCACTTTCGAACTCTTTGTGATATAATTAAATAAAAATCAAAGGTAATAATATGCAAATAATAATGCGACCGATGACAGAGGAAGAAGCATGGAAGCAAATTAGTAATGATTATAATTTGTTTCATAGCAGTTTAAAGAAATATGGTTATAGATGTTGGAATTTTATTCCCAAACCTATGTATGAACTATTTAATAAACCGAATTTGTCAGAACAAGGTATTAATTATGCTCACCAGAAATTCATGGAAATATACAATCGTAATGTTAAAGTATTAAATCGTTTTGATGATATTTTTGAATCTTATGTAAAACCAATGTTAGAACGGGCAGTAAATAAGTTTCTAATACCTTTGTTGTCGTCTTGGAATGCGATTTTACCAGAAAAACTGGAAATTCTATGCACGTTTGGTAAAGGTGCAGGCTATTTACGTAAAAGTGATAAAGAGGCAGAAATAAGATTTAGAATGTCGCGATATCCAGATGATAAAGATGCGGTATTGAATACACTTTTTCATGAATTTGTACATCTATTGATAGAAAAGCCTATAATACAGTTATATAATGTCCCACAAGATTTGAAAGAACGCATAGTTGATTTAATTTGTTATGAATTTATTCAGATACCTGTTCAAAAGATGTTTGAAAATTCTTTTGCAAATGCATATATTACACCAGAAACGATAAAAACCGATTTGCCTGGCGCAGTAAAAAAGATGATGATTGATTATAAAATATTACAACAGAAACAAATGCAACAAGGACAATCTCTTTAATACATATTTTTAAATTCATTTATTTCTTGTCCGATTTCCAACAATTCGGCTCGCGAATTGCACAGACAGCCCAACCAAAGTTTCAAAACTTGCCCATTGGGGCAAGTTTTCTTTTGTTTTGAAATACTTTCACCGAGTTCGAAAGTTTGGTTTTGAAAAATGGCAATTTTTTTGCATTTTCGAACTCGTTGTGATAGAATGCATACGTAGAATAGGAAGTATCCATGTTTGGCAAGATAAAAAGATTTATTGAAGCAAAGCGTATTTTGGATAATTGGGATTATTTATTTAAACAAAATCCAGAAATAGAAAAAATAGGTTCAAGAAAAGAATATATGGAATATGTAAAAAGCATATTCCCTAATAGCAAATCCAAACAAGTTTTATTTCATGGTGGTAGAAAAGGCATAGATAAATTTATGACCCCGAAAGATCCGAATTTTAAGAAGAACAAAGGAATAGGATCAGCCACAAAAGATTATGGAATTTATTTTACCGCAGCCAAAGGAATGGCAAAGCAGTATGCTAGGGGACATAAAAGGAAAGATAGGCAGATATATTGTGTTTTGGTAAATGCGGAGAATCCTGTGTTTACCGATGTTTGGTTTGCGTTACAGATTAGAAAGGCGATGAACGAAGATGTCTTTTGGCCAGCAAGAATAACTGATAAGGATTACAAAAAGCTAAGTGATGCAGGTTATGATTCTATCATATGGGGTGGTGAAAAGGGTGAAGTAATCGTTTTTGATACAGAACAAGTTCATATTTTAGGGACACAAGAAGATTTAGATAAGTTTAGACGATGGAAACAAAATAAAGACAAGTCAGTATTTATGATGAATCAAAATGTACGAGATATGTAAAAGAATCATTCGTGCAAATTTTATATTTCCAACTCTTCAATCTCTCGTCCAATCTCTAACAATTTCAGTTCGCGAACTGCACATACAAGATATGTAGTTCGTTTTTTCTTGTTTTTCGGATAATGTTCCTTTGGATAAATTTGCGTTTTGAAAAATGTGTGATAAAATTATACCGGTGGGAAAAAAGGAGAGAGAAATATGTTCAAAAAAATTTTGTTGGGTATTTCTGTTTTGCCAGCCTTGGCAATTATGCCGGTTTTTGCTGGGATAAAGGTGGATGAGCCTTTGACTTATGATGAACCTTTCGAAGCCGAAGGGATAAATGATACTGTTCATGGTGGTGCGTTTTGGGTTTATGACGGTCCGCTTACATTTGATTCAACGGCGTGGTTTACTGGTAACTATTCTTCGACGTATGGCGGTGCAATTTTTACCGATGTGTATGGTTCTAATTCCTCGGTGGTTTTTAACGATAATGTATGGTTTACAGGAAATTATGCGTTGGCCAATGGTGGTGGAGCGATTTACAATGAATCAGATGTTACGTTTAACGCGCTTGCGGTTTTTTCTGGAAATTATGCGCCCGGCGGTGGTGCAATTGGTTCTAATGAAGGAACAACCACGATATTTAATGGTGATGTGATTTTTAGTGAAAATGGATTAAATGGTGATGGTGCCGTCTTTACTCAGACGGGCGGCGCAATTCAAAACGGCGGGACGATGATTTTTAGGGGAACTGCGAATTTTAATTATAATGCGGCATCAAATTCCGGTAGTGCGTTTGCTAACCAAGGTACGATGATTTTTGAACAGGGTTTATCTGCGACATATAATCAAAATGGTTCTAATATAGGCGCGATTGCAAATGGACTTGAAAGTGGAACGACCCCAGTTGAATTGTATATCTATGGTGGTGATGTTATTATTTCGAATAATACTGCGACGGCCAAGGCCGGAATTGGTGCAAGCACGAACAGTGTTATATATATCGGTGCAATGTTGAACGGTTCGAACGAGATAGAAATTTGTCCAGTTGGAAATATAAAATTCGAAAATAATGTGTCTTCAAATGGCACGGGCAGTGCGATTTTTGCGCATGAAAGTTCTATAGAAACGTCGCTTTACGCCGATAATATTTTATTTAATGCCAATGTGTCACAGGCGAACTATGGTGGTGGTGCGGTATTTAATATATCAGATATGAATATTATCGGTGGCGTGAACACGTTTAGTAATAATGTCGCAAATGGAACGTATGCTTTTGCCGAAGGTGATAAAAAGTATTATTACTATGGTGGTGGTGCGATACATAACAGGGGTATGTCCGTTATTGTTGATGAAGATAATACAAGAAACGCAACGTTGACAATCGGACGTGATGATGGAACAAGTCAAAATATATTTGATTCTAATGTGGCGATGCAACATGGCGGCGCGATTTTGTCGCGTTCGGGAAAGGATTCGAATGCTTATATCGCGTCTACGACAATCAATGGAACGACGTTGTTTGTTTCCAACAAGGCGGGCGTTCACGGTGGCGCAATCGCGAATTATGGTGCATTGGATGGTTTGCCAATTTTGGGACAGTCGATATTTACCTTTAATGGTGATACGAATTTCCAAAATAATATCGCCGGTGGTGATGGTGGTGCGATTTATAATACTGGGGATATGACGTTTAATGGTAATGTAAGTTTCAGTGGAAATAAATCTGGGGCAACATTTACCTTTGATGAAGAAACAGGCGCGATAACAGGTTATACTGGTGGCGTGGCGAATGATATCTATAACGATGGTACAATCACGTTTAATGGTGATGTTACATTAGATGGTGGAATACTGGGGGCCGGAACATTAGTATTGTCTAATGGTAAAATTTTGAATATTGGTGGCGCTTGTATTACGCAAAATACGATTCAAATGAACGGTGGAAAAATTGTTGCGGCGATAGATAGTCCTGATTATGAAGGCGGAATTATTAATGTCGGCGAATTTGTAGGCGATGGGACAATTGCACTGACATTGGGTGATGTGGGAACATATACTATATTCGGCAGTTCTGTGTTTGATAATACTGTACTGGAAGGTAATATAACTTTCGAAAGTCCGATTTATAATCTGACATGGAACGAAGAAAATACGATTGTAACCGCAGAGCGCAAGACCGCAGAACAAATCGCCGCGGATACGCATGTATCAGATGACGCAGCGAATACTGTCTGGAATCTTATGGATTCTTCGTCAAGTTCGCTGAACAATTTTGGTATGGCGGTCCAAGAACAATTGGCGGTTGGTAACGCAACATCGGTAGAAGAAGCAGTGCGTGCAATTCACCCGGAAACAGAATCTGTAACCCAATCGGTTAGTATGTCCGTTCAGAACGCAATCGCAAATTTGGCTGCGGGTCGTATGTCGCTTTTGCAACAATCAATTGGACGCAGCGGTGGCGATATGCCGACACGTAATGGGCTTTGGGTCGAAGGTATGTATAATAAATCTAAACAAAATGATTCGTTCAATGGATATACTCGTGGAATCGTTGCTGGTATAGATACGAAACTTGCACGTGGTTTCATGATTGGGGTCGGATATTCGTATGCGCACTCTGATATTTCTGCGACCGCGCGCAGTACCGAAATCGACAGCAATACAATCTTTGCGTATGGTCAGTATAAACCGACAGCGTGGTATATGAATGCGATGGTGAATTATACTATGTCTGATTATACGGAAAAAGCCGATGTGTTGGGCGTTGCGGTTAAATCTGATTATGATGTCGATGCGTTGGGGGCCCAGGTTATGACCGGCTATGATTTCGCCGGTGGAATAACCCCAGAGGTTGGGTTGCGTTATATGCATATATCGGCGGACGAATATAAAAATTCGTTGGGGGTAAAGAGCAAGTTGGGTGATTCTGATTATCTGACCGCGGTTTTGGGAACGAAATATGCGTTTGATTATCGTGTGTCGCGTGGATTCACATTACGCCCAGAATTACGTTACGCCGTGAAATACGATATGGTGTCGGATAAAAGTGTTGCGACCGTAACTATGCCGGGGTTGCCGTCATATGTGTTGAATGGTGCGCGTCTTTCACGTCTTGGCGCGGAATTTGGTGGTGGATTGGTTATAAAGTATCAAGATTTTAGCATGTCATTAAACTATGATATTGAAATCCGTGAAGGATACACATCACAAACCGGTCGTGCACGTGCAAGGTTGGTGTTTTAATAGATAGTGTTAGTGCCGGGCGCGGAAGCGCCCGTTTCTTTTGTGTTAAAAATTTTACTTGCCCCGATTTAGCAATTTTTGATATAATGCGGATGAATCAGA
>JAGCDW010000060.1 GCA_017650945.1 Alphaproteobacteria bacterium
CAAGGTGCGATGAAACGTCATAACTTTGGTGGTAAGGAAGCAACCCATGGTGTGTTAAAGGCGCATCGTTCACTCGGTGGTACGGGTATGCGCGAATGGCCGGGCCGTGTTTTGCCGGGTAAAAAGATGTCTGGTCAGATGGGTAACGAAACTGTTACAGTTCAAAATTTAAAGGTTTTTGGCACGGATGATGCGGATAATTTAATCTTTGTCGAAGGCGCGGTTCCGGGTGCAAATGGAACTTTCGTTCTGATTACGGACGCGATAAAAAAAGAACAGAAAGATTTGCCTGTTCCGACATGCGAAGTAAAGGCGGCGGCCCAGGAAGCCAAAGCGGAAGAAACCAAATCAGAATCTGTTGCAGAGTAAAAAAGGTGAACTAAGATGCAAGCAAATGTTATAAATTTTGATGGCAAAACAGTCGGCAAGATTGAATTGCAAGATTCTATTTTTGGTTTGGATGCACGTGCAGATGTGCTGCATCGTGTTGTAACATGGCAACGGGCCAAGGCGCGCGCAGGTACACATGCGGTAAAGACCGTTTCTGATGTCGCGGGCAGTGGTAAAAAGGCATTTAAGCAAAAGAAAACTGGAAATGCGCGTCAAGGTGAACGCTATAATGTTCATATGCGCGGTGGTGGTGTGGTTCATGGACCGGTTGTTCGCGACCACAGCATTGATTTGCCGAAAAAGATTCGTAGCTTGGGCCTAAAAATGGCTCTGTCGTCCAAGGCGAAGGATAATGCGTTGGTTATCGTTGATTCTGAAAAATTGTCTGCGGCGAAAACGGCAACATTCGCAAAGCAGTTGAAAAAGTTGGAAATTTCTTCGGCTTTGTTCGTTGGCGCGGATGCGTTGGATGAAAATTTCAAAAAGTCCGCGGCGAATATTAGTAATGTTGATGTTTTGCCGACTGTCGGTTTGAACGTGTTGGATATTTTGAAACATGACAAGTTGGTCTTGACGGCGGACGCGGTCAAGGCAATAGAAAAACGCCTTGGGGAATAATGGCAATCGGTTTGACAAAAGAGGTTATAGATATGGCAGAAAAAAAAGTTCAGACAGAAAAGAAACCCGTTGTGACAGCCGGTGTTTATGATATACTTCGTCGTCCGATTGTTTCGGAAAAGGCGGTTCAGTTGTCCGAAGGCAACGCGGTTGCTTTTGAGGTTGATGTGCGCGCAACCAAGGAAGATGTCGCGCGTGCAGTGCAGGCGATTTACAATGTTAAACCAACCAAGGTGAACATTGTTGTTGCCAAGGGTAAGGTTAAGCATTTCCGCGGTCGTGGAACAGGAACACAACGTACTGTGAAAAAGGCGTATGTGTCTTTGCCGGCGGACGCGAAATTGGATTTAACCACAAACGCATAAAACTAATGTCCCCAGCAGATAATCCGGGCATCGGACGTTAGTGTTGGGGTGATAAAAGGATAGTAAAATGGCATTAAAAAACTATAAACCGATAACCGCAGGAACGCGTGGTTTGGTTTTGATTGACCACAGTGAATTGCACCGTGGCGCACCGGAAAAGTCCCTGACCGTTGGGTTGAAATCCAAGGGTGGACGTAATAATTTTGGACATGTAACTGTTCCACATCAGGGTGGCGGTCACAAACGCAAATATCGTTTAATTGATTTCAAACGCAAGAAATTGGATATGCCGGCGACGGTTGTTCGTTTGGAATATGACCCGAATCGCACTGCGTTTATTGCGTTGATTGAATACAAAGACGGTGTTCGTTCTTATATTTTGGCGCCGCGTGATTTAAAGGCGGGTGATATTGTTATTTCTGGTACACGTGAAGATATTAAACCGGGTAATGCGATGCCACTTAAAAATATGCCGATTGGAACTATCGTTCACAATGTCGAATTGAAACCGGGTGCAGGCGGCCAATTGGCGCGCAGTGCCGGTTGCTATGCCCAATTGATGGGTAAAGATGGTGTTTATGCCCAGATTAAAATGAACAGTGGTGAGTTGCGCAAGGTTCATTCTGATTGTCGTGCGACTGTTGGAACTGTTTCCAATCAGGATCAGCGGAACGTCAATTTGGGTAAGGCGGGTCGTGCACGGTGGCTTGGGATTCGTCCGTCCACACGTGGTATGGCACAAAACCCGGTCGATCATCCAATGGGTGGTGGTAATGGCCATTCTAAGGGGCACGAGCCGGTTTCACGTACTGGTATCCCGGCCAAGGGCTATCGGACACGCAGAAATAAACGTACAGCCAAAATGATTATTCGTAGCAGACATTTGGCGAAAAAGAAGTAAACTAAAAAACGGAGTTAGATAAATGTCTCGTTCAGTTTGGAAAGGTCCATATGTTCATCCGTCTATCTTGAAAAAGGCAGCGGTGGCGAATGAAAAAAATGATCACAAGCCAATTAAAACTTGGTCGCGTGGCAGTACGATTGTTCCGCCGATGATAGGGTTGACTTTTGAAGTTCACAATGGCAACAAGTTTATTCCTGTGTCTATTGTCGAAGATATGGTTGGACATAAACTTGGGGAATTTGCGCCGACACGTACCTTTAAGGGTCATGCCGCAAATAAAAAGGCCGCGGCCGCAGCAGCAAAAAAATAAAAGGTGTTAGATTATGGCAAGATATGGAATAAAAGATAATCAGGTTCGCGCATTTAATAAAATGATACGCGTCAGCACCCAAAAATTGAACTTGGTTTGCGCCATGGTTCGTGGGTTGCCGGTTGACCGCGCCATTGATGTGTTGAAATTTTCTAAAAAGCGTGTTGCGGGCGAAGTGTTGAAGACATTGATGTCTGCGATTGCAAATGCAGAACATAACAAGAACTTGGCGGTTGATACTTTGTTCATCAAAGAAATTTGGTGTGGCAAGGCGTTGACCATGAAGCGCATTATGCCGGGACCGCGTGGCAGTGCTCGTCCGATTTTGAAACCATTTTCAAATTTGACGATTGTTTTGGAATCTGGTGCGGCACCGAAAAAGAAAACGGCAAAAAAGAAAGAAACTAAAAAAGAAGCGAAAACAAAGTAAAAGAACAATATCTGGTGGTATGGGGGCAACCTCGGAATAAAACTGAAAGGTTTCAAGAACACTGGGTATAAACATAAGGGAAAAAAATGGGACAGAAAGTATCGCCAATTGCACAGCGTTTATCCATAAATAAAGTTCCGGATTCGCGCTGGATTGTGGACAAGAAGCATTATGCGGCTTGTTTGGAAGAAGATAACATTATTCGTAAGTTTTTAGAGAAAAAACTTAAAAAGGCGGGAATTGCAAAAATCGTTATTGACCGTATTGCTAAAAAGGTTGTTATAACGGTGCATACTTCGCGGCCTGGTATGATTATCGGTAAAAATGGTGCGGATATCGAAGCGTTGCGTAATGATATCAAAAAGTTGGTTAAAAATGACCAGGTTGTTGTGAATATCTATGAAGTTCGCCGGCCGGATTTGAACGCGCAATTGGTGGCCCAAGGCATCGCGCAACAGATTGAAGGTCGTGTTTCTTATAAACGTGCGATGAAGAAAGGTATTCAAAATGCGCAAAAAGCGGGCGCGCAGGGTGTTAAAATTATGTGCTCTGGGCGTTTGAACGGTGCGGAAATTGCGCGCAGTGAGCAAATTCGTGAAGGTCGCATTCCGTTGCATACTTTGCGTGCAGATATTGACTATGCCGCGGTTCAGGCGAAAACTACTTACGGTGTCGTTGGGGTAAAGGTTTGGATTTATACTGGCGATGTCGTGAACAAGGAAAAATGGGCTTCGGAAATGGCGCGGCCAACTGAATATGCCGGAACAAGTGAAAACAAAAGAACAAGAAACAATTAGAAAGTTGAGGTTTTATCATGTTAATGCCAAATAAAACAAAATTTCGCAAACAACACAAAGGGCGCATCCATGGTGTCGCCAAGGGTGGCAGTGAATTGGCTTTCGGTTCTTTTGGATTAAAAGCTATGTCGCCGGAACGTATCACCGCACGCCAGATAGAAGCAGCTCGTCGTGCAATTACTCGTCGTATGCGCCGTATGGGTAAGCTTTGGATTCGTATATTTCCGGATGTTCCGGTTACAGCAAAGCCTGCTCAGGTTCGTATGGGTAAAGGTAAGGGTGCCGTTGAATATTGGATTTGCCGTGTGAAACCGGGTCGTATAATCTTTGAATTGGACGGTGTTAAACCGGATGTGGCGCAGGAGGCGTTCGCACTCGCGGCGGCAAAATTGCCAATCAAAACAAAGATTGTCGAACGCAAAGTGAACTAAAAAGGTGGCAAAGATGGCAGAAAAGAAAACGGAATCTTTGAAGAAAGAAGAATTGCAAAGCAAGTTGGTTGATTTGAAAAAAACACAGATGAATCAACGCTTTCAACATGCGGCTGGGAATTTACCGAAAACTCATGTTTTACGTAAAACTCGTCGCGAAATCGCACGCGTTAAAACAAAACTGAACGCGGCGCAATAAAAAGTGCTAATTTTGGTTGAGATTTCCGAAATTTAGGTTATCATATACCAGGTTGGGCAAAAGAAACAAAAAAAGTATATAAGGGATAGTGTTATGCCAAGACGTATACTGCAAGGAACGGTTAGAAGTGCAGCAAATGATAAGACGGTCGTTGTCGAAGTAGAACGCCGCTTTCGTCATCCGCTGTATGGAAAATTCGTGAAGCACAATAAAAAATACAAGGCGCACGATGAAGACAACAAGTATAAAGTTGGTGACATTGTCGCGATTGAAGAGCATCGCCCGATATCGAAAACTAAATCTTGGATTGTGAAAGGTTTGGTTGGTGTTTCGAAAGACGGTGATGTAGAGGTAACAGACTAAATCAACCCAGGGGCCTTTGAGGGCGCGGCGGTCTTTGGACGGTCGTGTCAGTCGGGTTCCATAACAAAGCGGCGGGGAACAGCCCTGTTCGCAGGACGAGGATAAGGTTATGATTCAAAATGAAACGGTTATGACGGTTGCGGATAATTCCGGGGCACGTAAAGCGATGTGTATCAAGGTTTTGGGTGGTTCACATCGGCGCTATGCCACCGTCGGTGATAAAATTGTGGTCGCCATCAAGGAAGCAATTCCGCGTGGTAAAGTACAAAAAGGAACTGTGCAACGCGCGATTATCGTGCGGACTAAGTTTCCGATTAAACGTCCGGATGGTTCTATAATTCGTTTCGACGATAATGCGGTCGTTTTGATAAACAAGAACAACTTTGAACCGATTGGAACGCGTATCTTTGGGCCAATTGCTCGTGAGGTTCGTCGTAAATATGATGTTCAAAAGATTGTGTCTTTGGCACCAGAAGTGTTATAAAACAAGAGGGTTGCAAGATGAAAATTAAAAAAGGCGATGAAGTCGTAGTTATTTCTGGGAAATACAAAGGTGTCAAAGGTCAGGTTTTAGAGGCACGGCCGTCGGAAGAGCGTGTCGTGGTTGCCGGTGTCAATCGTCATAAATGGCATGTAAAACCGACGCAAAATCAACCGGGGCACATTGTTGATCGCGAAGCACCGATTCATGTTTCTAATGTTGCGTTGGTTGATCCCAAGACCAAGAAAGCCACGCGTGTTGGATACAAAATTGAAAAGGGTAAAAAGGTTCGTGTCGCCAAGAAATCTGGGACCGAATTGTAAAAAACAATCCCGCTGTTACGGGAAATAACGTTAAGGATAAAAGATGCAAAGCAGATTGCGTGAAATTTATGAAAAGGAGATTGTGACCGAATTGGTTAAAGAATTCGGATACAAGAATATGTTGGCGGTTCCAAAACTGTCCAAGATTGTTTTGAATATGGGGGTAGGCGAGGCCGTTTCCGATAAAAAGAAACTTGATGCTGCGGTTGTAGATTTGACCGCGATTGCCGCTCAGAAACCGGTAATTACCCATGCGAAAAAATCTATTGCGACGTATCGTTTACGTGAAGGTCAGGCGATTGGAACCAAGGTTACACTGCGTGGAAAGCGTATGTACGATTTCCTTGATAAACTTATTACGGTTGCTTTGCCACGTGTAAAGGATTTTCGTGGGCTTTCAAAATCAAAGTTTGATGGTCGTGGGAATTACGCTTTTGGTGTTAAAGAACATTTGATATTCCCGGAAATTTCAATTGATAAAATAGATTCTATTCGTGGTATGGACATTGTGATTGCCACAACTGCGAAAACGGATGACGAGGCGCGCGCATTGCTGACTAAAATCGGCCTGCCGTTGGTATTGAAATAATAAAAGGAACAAAAAATGGCTAAATTAGCGTTAAGAAATAAACAGAAAAGACGTGAAGGTATGGTCAAAAAGTATGCCGCAAAGCGTGCCGCGTTAAAGGAAAAAATGTCACGTAATGCGACACCCGAAGAACGCAAGGAATCGATGCTTAAAATGGCAAAGTTGCCGCGCAACGCGAATCCGACACGTTTGCATAATCGGTGCAGTATCACAGGACGTGCACGCGGATATTCGCGTTTGTTCGGTCTTTGTCGTCAACAGGTCAGAACTCAGGCATCCGAAGGTAAATTGCCAGGTGTTCGTAAGTCAAGTTGGTAAAATTAAACGTGCCGGTTGTGGACAATGCAATCGGTTAGCATAGGAGTAAAAAGATGTCATTATCACACCCAATCGGAGATATGGTCGCCCGCATTCGTAATGGTCAAAACGCGGGAAAAGAAACCATAACTGTTCCGAACAGCAAGTTACGTGCCGCGGTTTTGTCGGTACTTAAAGAAGAAGGTTTTATCGAAGATTTCCACAAGGAAGAAATCGATGAACATCGTTCAAATTTGGTCGTCGTGTTAAAGTATGTCGGCGGAAATGGCGCAATCCAAGATATTTCTGTGGTTTCAAAACCGGGACGTCGTGTTTATTCGGGTGCCGCAAAGATGCCACGTGTATTGAATGGCTTGGGAATTTCGATTGTGTCTACGCCGCATGGTGTTATGACGGATCACAAGGCGCGCTTGATGAATGTCGGCGGTGAAGTTCTGTGCAAGGTTATATAATTAAAAGGATGTAATTATGTCAAGGGCAGGAAAATATCCAGTTAAATTGATTGATGGTGTGGTTGCATCTTTGGATGGCGACAA
>JAGCDW010000061.1 GCA_017650945.1 Alphaproteobacteria bacterium
GAGTAGTCTTTATCCAAACAATACAACGGCGGTGAACCAACTGATGAGTGATTTTGATCATGTCGTTCCGACGGCACTTGCGGTGGGTGAAGCATTGGGTGAATTGCAAATGGCGATGGAACCTTTGACATGGACATCAACGGAAACAACCGCGACGAATAATTACAGTATCACGTTCGATGACACAACCGGAAATTGGCCGGCGGCGGATGCGGGTAAATTGATTGATGGAACCGCACTTGCGAACGCACTTAGCACAAAGCAACGAAAAATTACGCGTAGCCCACTTAGTTTTACTTCAAGTGGGGCCGTTGGTTCATCTGCAACATATATTGTCCCGGCAACCATTGCCACATCAACAAAACGTAATGCTAATGAAAGTAATGAAATTAGCGCCCAAACCTACGGTATTATGGATTCATCAACAGCAAACAATGCCGAAGGTGGATTAAAAGGTTTTTCAACTTCGTATTATCAAGGTCAATTCCCGAACATGAATCCTATGGATAAATTTGTTCCGACCGTTCGTGCCGTGGCATTGGCATTGGCCGATGTTGATTGGGATCCAATCGTATGGAGTAATACACATGAAACACTTATCAACGCATATAGTACCAGTTTCGCAGCAGGTATGGCTACTCATGCGGGGAATAATGAATGGGCAGCAGCGGATGCGGATAAATTGGTAAATGGAACCTTTATTGCCAACGCATTGGCGTTAAAGCAAAACATAATCCCAGTTCGTGGTACGGCACATGACACCGCACTTAGGATTGTTACATATCCGCAGTATGGTCAAAGCGCTGGGACTATCGGCGAGTTGATACTTGACACCGCAAGTCTTTATACCACTGACAACAGCCACATACCGTCATCAAAATTGGTTTCGGGTTTATTAGACCTTGAATTGGATAAATCACTTGCCTGGCACATGGATGGTTTGGATGATTTCTTTGAGGCTAATCGTGCAAGGGTTACGACGAAAAAATTGTTCGAACTTGTGGATATGGCCGATGGGGGGGACAGTGGGGCCGAGGTTGTGTTAAGTCATTTTGAAAAGCACGATGTTGTTCCCACGATGGAGGTTTTATCCTATGCTTTGTATGGGTTATATAATGAGCTGGAGAACCAGCTAAGCATAAATACATACACCACGTCCGAAACATCTTCATCGATCTCTGGTGGAAATATCAGTATTCCGACCGCATTAACACTTACAGAAGAATATGCCGATGATACCAAACTTACCGATACCGAACAGTTATTCTTGGTCCCGTGGGTTCGAGATAATGATAATGGTGCGGCCGGAACTGCGGCGGGAAATTTATTAACATCGTACGCGACAAATGAAAATATCCCGACACTCGATACGCTGGCGAACGCGTTATACGGTTTGTATAAAACGCGGAAATCATATGTTGATATGTGGAATGATTTAGAAGATTCGGATCTTCCTTCGGTTATTCACCTTTATGAAATAGATTCGGCGGATAGTGACTTTACACCATTTTTTTACAATGATAGTTATATGGATGCGTTTGTCCCAACTATATCGATGCTTTGGCATGAATCACGGGGACTTTGGAATTTGATTGATGAAAAGCAAGATAAAATACCTGAGGCCGGATATATTATTAATGCTGGGGGAGCCAAAGTCGTGACACGCAGTTACCGGCCTACCGCCTTTGGTGGCATCGCAATTCCTACGAAAAGGAACGAGGACGGTTTGCTTGGTGAACGTTGGATTGTGGATGCTGAGACAGACACCACAGGGTGGACAACGGGTGATAAATTAAATTATGCGATTCCATCTATAAGTTATGTGCAACAAAAAATCTCGGCATCTGGTAGGTATGATCTTAATTCTGGTCATTACTACAACACTAACGCCGAAAACGACGCGCATTCATGGTTGAATAGCGAAGTAAAAGGGAATGGTATTGTTACTAGAACCAGTACTAACGGTGTAGTTGGTGAACGTATGATATTCGAAGAGGGCGATATCGATTTTTATCACGAGGAAAACCTTAACGAAAATCAAATGGCAATTCAGGATATTTCTATACCGACGGTTGCGGCGGTTGTGGAAATGATAGGTGAATTTTCACAAAATAAAAAGACTTGTTACGAATATAAACCGGGAATGCCAGAAACAGATGAAAATTGTTGGCTTTGGGAATTTCAATAAACAATAGTCATGATCAATTTTTCCCCTTGCTAAGAACCCCAAAAAAAATTATAATAATTCCACTTGATTTTTCGTGATTTTGTTGCTAACCTATCGCGGAATATCGGAATGCTTTCGAACCAAAGTGGCGTGTTTCGGGCACAAAGGGGCATGGTTCAATGGTAGAACATCGGTCTCCAAAACCGCGGATGAGGGTTCGATTCCTTCTGCCCCTGCCAAAAATGGGTGGACATTGCGATAGAAATTAAACAAAAATTGGTGCGTCTTATGAAAAAAATACTTGGGTTTATACGTGGGGTGCGGGCTGAATGGTTCAAGATTACGTGGCCAACCCGGGCGGATGTCGTGCGTGCAACAATCATGATTATCGTGTTTTCTGCAATCGCGGCATTGTTCTTTTTTGTGGTGGACAGTATTTTAAACGCACTTGTTGGGTGGATTTTCTGAAACGATTTGCCAAGGGGAATACGTAATGGATGATAAAATGCAATGGTTTGTTGTAAATGTTCACACTGGGTGCGAAGACAACGTCGCACGCAACCTGCGGGAACAGATTGATAAACGTCGTTTGAACGCGTATTTTGGTGAAATTATGGTGCCAACGCGTGAAATCACTGAAATCAAGGCTGGCAAGCGGGTAAAGGTGGATAAAAAATTCTTTCCAGGCTATATCGTTGTACAAATGATTATGAATAATGAAACGTTTTCTTTGGTGAAATTGTTGCCACACGTAATCATGTTCCTTGGGGCGCGTCAAAAACCAATCGCGGTTAGCGAAGAAGAAGCGCGCCGTTTATTGAAACAGGTAGAAGAGGGCAGCACTGTTCCCGATGATATTACATACGAAGTTGGTCAAGAAGTCCATGTTATCGATGGGCCTTTTGCGAACTTTAACGGTGTTGTATCCGAAGTCGACAATGTAAAACAGAAAATGACTGTAAACATTTTGGTTTTTGGCCGTGAAACAAGTGTTGCACTTGATTTCGAACAGGTCGAACGGGTTTAACCGATTTGTCTAAATCGGCGGGCGTGTGCAAGGCGCGCAGAAAAACAAAATCGTGGTAGATGCGCCACATCGAACCACAAATCCAAAAACAAAAAGGATGAAAAATGGCAAAAAAAGAACTAAAGGGGATTGTTAAACTGGTCGTCCCCGCAAAACAGGCAAATCCTGCGCCACCAATTGGACCGGCGTTGGGTGCGGCGGGTGTGAATATCGCCGAATTCTGCAAACAATTTAACGATAAAACGTCTGACAAAGAACCGGGAATGCCGATTCCGTGCATTATTACCGTCTATACGGACCGCAGTTTCGAATTCATTATGAAATTGCCGCCGGTTTCGTACTATATCAAAAAGGCGTTGAAATTGAAAATCGGTTCTCATAAACCGGGCCGCGATTTTGTCGGCACTATTACAAAGGCGCAAATCAAAGAAATTGCGGAAAACAAAATGCCGGACTTGAATTGCTCTACCATTGAATCTGCGATGAATATAGTTGCAGGTCAATGCCGTTCAATGGGCGTAAAGGTGGAGGATTAAGCCATGAGAATTACGAAAAGACAAAAAACTTGGGCTGAATTGGACACTGCAAAAACATATTCTTTCGCAGATGCGATAGAGGCGTTGCGTCCATATTGTTCGAAAAAGTTCGATGAAAGTTTGGAAATCGCGGTACGCCTTGCGATTGACGTGACCAAGGCTGACCAAAATATTCGTGGTATGTTGTCGTTGCCGAACGGTACTGGTAAAAAGGTGCGCGTTGCTGTTTTCACAAACGATAAACAAGAAGACGCGAAAAAGGCCGGTGCCGACGTTGTTGGTGGCGAAGATTTGATTGAAAAGGTCGCGGCCGGTAACATTGACTTTGATCGTGTTATCGCAACACCGGAAATGATGCCAAAGATGTCAAAGGTTGCACGTGTCTTGGGTCCAAAGGGTTTAATGCCGAATCCGAAATTGGGAACGGTTACTAACGATGTTGCGGCGGCTGTTAAAATGGCAAAGGCCGGACAAATCGAATATCGTGCGGAAAAGAACGGTATTATTCACGCTGGGCTTGGTAAAATGTCGTTTACAACCGATAAATTGGTCGAAAATGCAAATGCGTTGGTCGAACAATTGAAAAAGGTTAAACCGGCATCGGTCAAGGGTCAATACATTGTTGGAATTGCGGTTTCAACAACCCAAGGTCCGGGCCTGCACGTGGATGCAAAATAATTATTGCGGTTTGGTGCGGATGCATCAAACCGCAAACAAAGATTTCTGTCCAAGACTGATGGTGCGGTAACGCTTAATTCCCATCATAGACAAAGAAAATTTCTTTGGGACAGGAAGTGGTCCCATCCCGGGGAAACCCGGATGGAAAGTTGAATTGGTTCGTGCGATTTTCAATCGAACCAGAAGTAAGGGTAAGAAAGATGAAACGCGAAGAAAAGTCAAACTTGATTTCTGCGTTGCAATCGTCCTTAAAAGAGGCGAACGGCGTTTTCGTCGTTGAAAATCACGGCCTTAGCGTAAAGGAATTCGAAGGGTTACGTAACGAATTACGTCCACTTGTTTCCGTGTTCAAGGTTGTGAAAAATCGCCTTATGAAATTGGCGTTGAAAGACACTGATTTCGAACCTGTATCCGACCTTATGAAACGTCCGACCGCCGTTGCTGTTGCAACTGACGGATTGGCCGTTACCAAGGTTTTGGTAAAATTCGCCGAAGAACATCCAAACCTTACCATCGTTGGTGGTAAGATGGAGGCCGGCGTTTTGGGTGTGGACGATATTGTGCAATTATCCAAGCTTCCTTCTCTGCTCGAAATTCGTGGCACGATTGCGCGTATCTTGGTCGAACCAGGGTCGCGCCTTGCACGCGTTTCTGCGGAGTATGGAAAAAAGAATCAATAATTATTGGAATAACTTTCCAGTAAGAAATCTTAAGGAGCAAAAAAATGGCAGACATTCAAAAATTAGTTGAAGAATTGTCAAAATTGACCGTTTTGGAAGCTGTAGAGTTGTCCAAAGCGTTGGAAGAAACATGGGGCGTTAGCGCCGCTGCTGCGGTTGCGGTTGCTGCTGGCCCGGCCGCGGGTCCTGCCGCCGAAGAAAAGTCCGAATTCGATGTTGTTTTGACAGACATCGGTGCGAACAAATTGGCGGTTATCAAGGCCGTGAAAGAAATCACAGGTCTTGGGCTTAGCGAAGCCAAAGCGTTGGTTGAATCTGCGCCAAAGACGGTGAAAGAAGCCGTTGCCAAAGACGAAGCTGAAAAGATGAAAGCTTCGATAGAGGCCGCAGGTGCCAAGGTTGAATTGAAATAATTTGACCCCGAACCTAATGGTTCAAAAACAGTGTCCATGCCCGCATAGATAAAAATGTCTGTGCGGGCGATGGGCGAAAAAAGTATATGTAATAGTTTCGTTTGCAAGATGCACAAAAAAAAGGATTGATACCCATGGCAGTTATCCAAAAATTAAGAAAATCTTTTGGTAAAAGTTTTTTGCAAACTCCGCTTCCTGATTTGATAGAAATTCAATACAATTCCTACAAAGAATTTTTGCAGGGCGATGTTGCACCCCAAAATCGCAAGAACAAAGGGCTGCAAAGTGTATTTACTTCTATGTTCCCAATCAAGGATTATGCGGGGGCCGCCGAATTGGAATTCGTTGAATACAATTTGGAAAAACCGGCGTATAACGTCAAAGAATGCCTTGCGCGGAAAATGACGTATTCAAGCAAGTTAAAACTTAAATTGAAACTGATTTTGTGGGATGTCGCCGAAGATGGCAAAAAATCTTTGCGTGATATCAAAGAACAAGAAATCTTTATGGGCGAAGTGCCACTTATGACCGAACGGGGCAGTTTTATTGCGTCCGGTGTGGAACGTGTTATCGTTTCGCAAATGCATCGTGCCCAAGGTGTCGTCTTTGCCACCACCAAAGAGGCAAAAATAGCGGGAAATCCTATTACATATACCGCGCGTATAATTCCGGAACATGGGTCTTGGATTGATTTCGAAGAATCCAAGGGTGTGATTTATGTTCGTATCGACCGTCGTCGTAAAGTTCCGGCAACGGTTTTGTTGCGTTGCCTGCCGTGCGCCGAAGACGAAAAGAAGTGGATTGCCGAACCGCGCAATCAAAAAATTCGCGGAATGTCGGATACTGAAATCTTGTCGGTGTTCTATAAACGGATTCCGCTTAAGAACAACGGCAAGTTGTGGGTTGGCGATACATCTGTGTTCGAAGGTTTGGACAAATATCGTTTGAACTATGATTTGTTGAATCCAAAGGATAAAAAAGAACTCGCGGCCAAGGGCGACCGTTTGAACGCAAAACGTTTGAACAAGATTACGGCGGCATCGAAACAGTTCGGTATATTGCCGGATGCGCTGGTTGGGGAATACTTGTTTGACCCGATTATGTCGGCGGACGAAGTTATTTATCCATCGGGCACCGAAATCACTGAAGAGGTTTTATCGGATATCGAAAAATTGGGTGTCAAAGAAATATCGCTCATTTCGATTGATAACACGACAATAACCGCACATATGCGCAATACACTTGTTGCGGATAAAACGGCAAATCGTGAAGATGCGTTGATTGAAATCTATAACATCATAAGGCCGGGCGAACGCCCAACGCTCGAGGCGGCAATCAACCTGTTCTTGCGCCAAGGGTTCGAATCGGCGTACTATGACCTGTCGCCGGTTGGTCGATTCAAGATGAACAAGCGTTTGAAAATCGATTCTGGCAAAAAACCGGAAGATGAACGTTTGCTTACCAAGAACGATTTCCTTGCGGTGTTAAAAACGTTGACTAACATCATCGACCACAAAGATACGATTGACGATATTGATAACCTTTCAAATCGTCGTGTTCGTACGGTTGGCGAATTGTTGGAACAAAATTTCCGTACCGGTATGGTTCGTATTGAACGCCTGGTGCGTGAAGCTTTATCTTCGCCGAACATTGCAACAATGCAACCCCAAGATGTCGTGAACGTGAATCCGTTGATGTCGTTGGTTGCGGAGTTCCTTGGGACAAGTCAATTGTCGCAATTTATGGACGCGTATAACCCGCTTTCGGAATTGGAACACAAACGCCGTATATCGGCATTGGGGCCTGGGGGGCTTAACCGTGAACGTGCGGGTATTGATGTCCGCGACGTGCATCCGACACACTATGGTCGTCTTTGCCCAATTAACACGCCCGAAGGTGCAAACATTGGTTTGATTAACCACCTTGCGTCATATGCACGGGTCAATCCATATGGATTTATTGAAACGCCATATTATGTTGTCGAAAACAGCAAGATTACCGACAAAATGGTTTATCTTACCGCGGATGAAGAATTGGGACACAAGATTGCCCAAGGTAACACCCCAACAAATGACAAAGGGGTACTAACCGAAGAAATGGTTACCGCGCGTGTTGATGGTGAATTTACCCGTGTTCCGCGTGGCGAAATCGATTTAATCGACGTTGAACCGCGCCAGGTGGTGTCTATTTCAACCGGACTTATTCCATTCGTTGAAAATGACGACGCTAACCGCGCGCTTATGGGTTCAAATATGCAACGTCAGGCCGTACCACTTATGCGCGTGCAAACGCCACTTGTTGGAACAGGTATTGAACGTGAGGTTGCACGTGATTCCCGCACCGGCAAGGTTGCGAAGCACAGCGGTATTGTTGAATCTGCGGACGCAAATCGTATCGTTGTAAAATGTATGAACAGCCGCAACGTTGTAACGGGTGTGGACATTTACAACTTGGAAAAATACGAACGTTCGAACAACGACACAATTTTGCATCAAAAACCGTTGGTTCATGCGGGCGACCGTATTTCTGCGGGCGACATCATTGCGGACGGTTCGTCAATGAACTATGGAGAATTGGCGTTGGGTCGCAATGTCTTGGTTGCGTTCGTGCCGTGGCGCGGATATAACTATGAAGATTCAATTGTGATTTCCGAACGTATTTCGCGTGATGACGTTTTCACATCGGTCAAGATCGTGGAAAAAGAAATCAAGGTTCGCGATACACAATTGGGACCAGAAAGTTTGACTCGCGATATTCCAAATGTCAGCGAAGAAGCGTTGAAGAATTTGGACGAATCTGGTATTATCTATATCGGTGCGCGCGTGAAACAGGGGGATATTTTGGTTGGCCACGTGTCGCCGAAATCTGAAACATTGCTTACCCCCGAAGAAGCGTTGTTGCGTAACATCTTTGGTGAAAAGGCACTGAATGTCAAAGATACATCACTGCGTGTTGGCCCGAACGAAGAAGGAACAGTTATCGGTGTAAATGTCTTGACACGTCATGGGGTAAAGAAAGATGAACGTACCCAGATGATTGAATTGGAAAAAATCGCTAAGATAAACAAAGACCGCGATGAAGAAATCCAAATCATGGAAAAGGGTTTTGCTGACCAGATTTTCCAGATTGCGGAAGGTCATACTATCGAAGCTGGTACGGGCAGTTTGAAACCGTTTATTGGTAAGAAACTGAACCAGGAAGTGTTCGAAGGTATCAGACCGACCGATTTCAAAAAATTGGTTGTTTCTAATAAAGAGGCTCAGGCTAAAATCGAAGAAATTCGCGATATGCATGTTTTGACTTTGAAACAGTTGAACGAAAATGCTGACCGCGAAATCGAAAAGGCGACGGAAAGCAATTCGCTGAACGCCGGTGTTTTGAAAGAGGTCAAGGTCTATATCGCACACAAGATGAAATTGCAACCAGGCGACAAAATGGCGGGCCGCCATGGAAACAAGGGTATCGTGTCAAAGGTCGTTCCAATCGAAGATATGCCACATATGGAAGACGGAACGCCGGTTGATATCGTTTTGAATCCGCTTGGTGTGCCAAGTCGTATGAACTTTGGCCAGATTTTGGAAACTCACCTTGGTATGGCGGCGCGCACGCTTGGCGAACAAATCGGTGCTGTGTTGGACGAGGTTAAACAGAAACGTGCGGTAACTGATGACCTGCGCGCGATAATGGGCAAGATTTATGGTAAAGACATGGCGGAAAAATTGGCCAAGATGACCGATACCGATGTTCGTGCCAATGCTGCGTTGTTGCGTGATGGTGTTCCAATGGCAACGCCGACATTCGATGGTGCAAACGCTGAAGATATTCGTCGTATGTTGAAATTGGCGAAATTGCCTGAAACGGGTCAGTTTACATTGTATGACGGTGTAACTGGTGAAAAGTTCGCACGTCCGGTAACCGTTGGTGTGATGTACATGTTGAAATTGCACCACTTTGTGGACGAAAAGATTCACGCACGTTCAACCGCAAGTTATTCACTGGTAACGCAACAGCCATTGTCCGGTAAGGCACACATGGGTGGCCAGCGTTTGGGTGAAATGGAGGTTTGGGCACTGGAGGCACATGGCGCTGCGCACTTGCTGCGTGAAATGCTAACGGTAAAGTCGGACGATATTGTTGGCCGTAACAAGATGTATGAATCCATCATTTCCGGCAGCGACGATATCCAAACAGGGACACCAGAGGCATTTAACGTGTTCGTTCGCGAATTGCGTGGATTGGGTCTGGCGATGACACCAAAGAAAATTGACTAAAGTGTTAGTGTAAGTGGTTAGTGGTTAGTAAAAAAATGCTAACCATCACTAACCACTAACACTGACCACTAACCACTAAGTAAGGAGCTTAGAAAAATGGCAAATATGTTGCAAAAGATATTTGGACAAATTGAAACAAGGGAACAATTTGATGCGCTGCGCGTTACAATCGCATCACCAGAGGAAATTCTTTCCTGGTCTCATGGTGAGGTTACAAAGCCGGAAACGATAAACTATCATTCGTTGAAACCGGAACCGGACGGATTGTTCTGTCAAAAGATTTTCGGACCCGTCAAAGATTATGAATGCGCTTGCGGAAAGTATAAAAGAATCAAGTTCCGCGGTGTTATCTGCGAACGTTGCGGGGTAGAGGTTGGGTCTGCATCCGTACGTCGTGAACGTATGGGACATATCAAATTGGCGATGCCGGTTGCGCATACTTGGTTCCTGCGTGAAGGTAAAATCGCAACATTGTTGAACAATCTGTCGCAGAAAAAGTTGGAACAAGTTGTATCCTATGATGCGTATATTGTTATTGAACCGGGGCTTACGAACCTTAAGCAATATGATGTGATTAGTGAAGATGAATATCGTGCTGCGGTCGAAGAATACGGCCCGGACGCGTTCCGCGTTGGTATTGGCGCCGAAGGTGTACGCAGTATTATCGCAAACCTTGATATGGGCGATGAAAGGACACGTCTGCGTGCGGAATTGGCGGAAACGAAATCCGAAGCCAAACGCAAATCTATTATGAAGCAATTGAAATTGGTAGAGGCGTTCTTGGATTCGAAAACCGAACCGCAATGGATGTTGCCGGATATTATACCGGTTATTCCACCAGATATGCGTCCGCTTGTTACATTGGATGCGGGCCATGTTGCGGCATCTGATTTGAACGATTTGTATCGCCGCGTGATTATTCGTAACAATCGTTTGAAACGGTTTATGGAAATGCATGCACCTGAAATTATTGTCCGCAATGAAAAACGTATGTTGCAAGAAGCCGTTGACTCTTTGTTTGATAACGAGCATAAGGCGCGTCCGATGGTTTCGCAAAATCGTCGTCCGCTTAAATCATTGTCGGGTGCTTTGCACGGTAAATCTGGTCGTTTCCGTATGCATATGCTTGGTAAACGTGTGGATTATTCTGGGCGTAGTGTGATTGTGTCCGGTCCATCGTTAAAGATGCACCAGGTTGGCTTGCCCAAGGCGATGGCACTTGAATTGTTCAAACCGTTTGTGTTTGCGCGTTTGATGGCGGGTGACTATGCCAATACATTAAAGACCGCACGTAAAATGGTTGAAAACGGTGAACCGGTTGTGTGGGACATTTTGGAAAAGGTTATCCATGAACATCCGGTCTTGCTGAACCGTGCGCCGACATTGCACAGATTGTCATTGTTGGCATTTGAACCGGTTTTAATCGAAGGCAAGGCAATCCGTCTGCATCCGTTGGTCTGTGCTGGATTTAACGCCGACTTTGACGGTGACCAGATGGCTGTGCACGTTCCAATTTCGTTAGAGGCGCAATTAGAGGCACGTACATTGATGCTTTCGACCAATAACATCTTGTCGCCGGCAAATGGTCAACCTATGACTGTTCCGTCCCAAGACATGGTGTTGGGTATTTACTATATTTCATTGATGGATGGCGAACATACCGAAAAATCGCCGCGTTTCAGCAATATGGACGAAGTCGAAATGGCATTGGAAAACAAGTCCATTACGCTGCACACGCCAATTGTTGCGCGCATCAATGGCAAGATATACAAAACAACTGCGGGCCGTATGATAATCGGTCAATTGTTGCCAAAGTCCGACAATATGCCGTTCGATTTGGTGAACAAGGTTATGGGTCAACCGGATATCAAGGCGTTGCTGTCAACGACATATGAACGCTGTGGTGACAAGGCGATGATTCTGCTTGCCGATGCGTTAAAGAATACTGGGTTTGAACAGGCGGCACGCAGTGGTATCTCCATCGGATACGAAGATGTCGTTATTCCAGAAGAAAAAGAACAAATGATTGCCGATACTGAAAAGGCCGCAAAAGATATCGAAGATCAATATCAAAACGGTTTGCTGTCGGCGGGTGAACGTTATAACAAATTGATTGACCTTTGGTCCAAGACGACCGACCGCCTTGGCGATTTGTCGTTTGCGGCACTTGGTAAATCCGAAGGCGATAATTGGAATTCTATCTATATGATGGCGGATTCCAAGGCCCGTGGGTCCAAGCGTCAGATTCAACAGCTTGCCGGTATGCGTGGTATGATGTCAAAGCCCGATGGTTCGATTATCGAAGTTCCGATTATTTCGAACTTTAAGGAAGGTTTGACCATGGCGGAATACTTTACATCAACGCACGGTGCGCGCAAGGGTCTGTCCGACACCGCGTTGAAAACGGCTCAGGCGGGTTATTTGACACGTCGTTTGGTTGACCTTGCATTGAATACCGTTATTACTGAACACGATTGTGGAACCAAAGAATTTATCACCGCAAAACCTGTGTACCAGGGCAGTACTCTGTCCGTTCCACTTGGCGATGTAGTTTTGGGCCGCACCGTGGCACATGATGTTATCCATCCAATTACCAAGGAAGTTATCGTTCCAGCCGGTGAATTGGTGACCAAGGCTGCCGCGCGCAAGATAAACGAATCTGGTTTGCCCAGTGTTGATGTGCGCAGTGTTCTGACTTGTTGCAGTGACGGTCTGTGTGCAAAGTGCTATGGTATGGACTTGTCGCGCCAATCATTGGTTCATGTTGGCGAAGCCGTCGGCGTTGTCGCGGGTCAATCCATTGGTGAACCTGGAACTCAGTTGACATTGCGTACCTTCCACATCGGTGGTATTGCGTCGGGTGGAACCGAAAGCCATTATATCGAAGTTCCGGTCGCCGGTAAGATAAAGTTGGTTGGTGTGAACACAATCAAAAATTCTGCGGGCCGCGTGGTTGTCCTTTCACGTAACGGAAAAATCGCGGTTGAATCGCCGTCTGGTGAAGAATTGTTTAGTTGCGGGCTGCCGTATGCATCTATGCTGATTGTGAACGAAGGCGACACTGTGGACAAGGGCGCCAAGGTTGCTGAATGGGATCCATATTCCAACACAATCATCGCGGAAAAAGACGGTATTGTGAACTTTAACGATTTGGTCGAAAACGTTTCGTTCCAAGAAGAAGTTGACCCGACAACTGGTATCGTTTCGCGCAAGGTTATCAATTGGAAACTGAACACGAAAAAGGCGATGCAACCGGCAATCCGCCTTGTCAACGAAAAGGGTGATATCCTTTCGCTTGGCGGGAAAAAGGTTGCGGAATATTTGCTGCCTATCCATTCTGTGCTAAATGTTGCGAACGGTGCAACGGTTGCGGCGGGTGATGTCTTGGCACGCATTCCTGTTCAGGCAAAGCGCACGGGCGATATTACCGGTGGTTTGCCGCGGGTTGAAGAATTATTGGAAGTTCGTCGTCCATCCAATCCGGCATTGCTTGCTGAAATCGATGGAACGGTCGAATTGGAAGATGCAAAATCAAAAATCATTATCCGTATTGAACCCGATGACGGAACTGCGCCGGTCGAATATGCGGTGCCAAAGGGAACAAATCTGCTGGTGCGCAGTGGCGATACTGTCAAAAAGGCGGATAAATTGGTCGATGGTGACCCGGTACCGCAAGACATCTTGCGTATTTTGGGTCAAAAGGCACTTGCGACCTTTATGGTGGAACAAATTCAACAGGTTTACCGGCTTCAGGGTGTGTCCATCAACGACAAGCATATTGAAATTTTGATTCGTGAAATGACACGCCGTGTGGAAATCACTGACCCCGGCGACACAAGTTTCCTGACCGGACACGTTGTTGACCGCGTTGATTTCGAAGAAGAAAACGCGCGCGTTATCCACGACGGTGGCCGTCCGGCGGTTGCGTCCCAGGTTCTGGTTGGACTTACCCGCGCATCGTTGACCACACGTTCGTTCATATCGAATGCATCGTTCCAACAAACGACCAAGGTTTTGGTGGATGCGGCAATCAACGGTTCGACCGATAAATTGGTCGGTATAAACGAAAACGTTATTGTTGGTCGTCTTATTCCGATTGGAACGGGCGCATATGTCCGCCGTGTTCGCGAAATTGCGCGGGCCGAAGAAAAGGCCGAACGCATCGCACGCGAAGGTGGCGAAAACCAACAATTGCTGGACTTATAGGGGAATGTGAAAGTTCCCCTCCTGCGGAGGGGTGGACGCGAAGCGGGCGGGGTGGTCTTTTCACCAAGCCGGGCAAAGCCCTGGCGCAGTCTCGGCGTAGTCGCGTCACTGCTGTGCAGTGACGGACGAAGACGGATAACCACTAACAATGACTTCCAAACCTGCAATCTTTTGTGATATTGATGGCGTGGTGTCCAAGAAATGGGCAATCCCCGATTATGACCGTTTCGGCGAACCAAACCCGAATATGATACGGGTTCTGGAATCACTTGGGCGGGATTTTACAATCGTCTTTATAACGGGTCGTTGGGCCATGGGCCAATCAAAGGTTGACGCATTTATCGACGAATTGCTGCCGAATATTAAAAAAATCGTGTTCTGCAAGCCGCACGATTACCCCGGCACAACGGCGGAATATAAATTGGCAAAGATAAAGGAATTGGAATCGGACGGGTATAAATTTTATATGGGCCTTGACGACCACAGCGCGGTAATCGGCCTTATGCACAACCACGGCATGTTCGTAGCCAAGGTGATAAGTGATTAGAAATATTTGAACCCACCAACCACTAACCACTAGCCACTAACACTAACCAATAATCAATTTTTTTCTTGCAAATGGGCAAGAATTGAATAGAATTAACAACCGACAAATAAAAAGGATTAAACATGGCAACACCAAGAAGTAAAACCAGCAAAGCGCGCGGCGCACAACGTCGTTCACATGATGCCTTGACGGCTATGCCGTGCGGCGTGTGCAAAACATGTGGCGAAAAGAAACGCCCACATCACATCTGCCCGGCTTGCGGTGCAAAATAATAGCAAAACAAAAATATGTGCAGATTGGGCGCATTTTGTGCCTGTCTGCATTTTTAATACGCTATGACCGACGAAACAAAGAAAATTATTGCGATTGATGCGATGGGCGGCGACCGTGGGCCGGCCGCGGTCCTTGGTGGTATAAATCAGTTTTTGTACCAGCACGGTGAATCACACACTGTTTTCCGTATTTTCGGGGATGAAAAATTGTTGCGCAAGATGCTTGCGAAATATCCGCGTGTCGCGCGCAATTCAACGGTAATCGATGCGCCGGATGTTATTCAAGGCACGGACAAAATTCGCGATGTAATCCGCCACGCGCAAAATACTTCGATGTATATGGCGATAAAGGACGTGCGCGAAGGAAACGCTGCTGCGGTGGTCAGTTCTGGGAACACTGGCGTTCTGATGTCGCTTTCGAAACTTGCGTTAAAGACAGTTGACGGGATTTCGCGGCCGGCGATTACGACAATGTTGCCGTCTGGTGCGGGCGATTCCCGCGTGGTCGTTCTGGATTTGGGCGCAAATGTGCAGTGCGATGCGGAAAACCTGTTTGACTTTGCAATTTTGGGCAGTGTTTATGCCGAGGTTATTGGTAAGATGCAGCGGCCAAAACTTGGCGTGCTGAACATCGGCGAAGAAGAAACCAAGGGCAATGAAACTTTGCAACACGTAAACAAATTGCTGACGGCGCACCGCGCGGAATTGCCGTTTGAATACCTTGGGTTCGTGGAGCCAACGGACATCAGTGCCGGCCGGGTCCAGGTTGTCGTAACGGACGGATTCACGGGTAATATAGTTTTGAAAACTGTCGAAGGCACCGCGAAACTTATCAAGCGCGTTATATCTGAAAATATGAAAAAATCGTGGCTTGCGATAATCGGCGCATTTTTCCTGGTGCACGTGTTCAAGCGGCTAAAGCATAAAATCGATCCGCGTTCTTATGCGGGTGCAACATTTTTGGGGTTAAAGGGTTTTGTTGTTAAAACTCACGGGAACTCTGATGCGCTGGCGTTCGCAAACGCGATACAGTATGCATCTGAATTCGCCAAAAAAGATTTGAACGACATTATCGGCGGCCGCGTTGCGAACCTTAGCCACATCCGCGGTGAGTTGCAATCTGCGGAATAGATTCTGTTTGAACATTCAAACATTTTTGTAACACTTGAAATCATTGTATTTATCACTATATCTTTGGCATCGAAAAAAGGCACAGCAAAATAACAAAAGGAGTGTTTTATGTTTAAACCATTAAATAACTATGTGCTTATCAAGCGAATTGATGAAGATAATAAGACCGCCGGCGGAATCATTATTCCGGATACTGCGCGGGAAAAGCCGGCACGTGGTGAGGTTGTCGCGGTCGGCGATGGCGAATTTCAAAACGGCGCGCGCATGGCGATGACTGTAAAGCCAAAGGATATTGTTCTTGTCGCAAAATGGGCCGCATCCGCGAACGAGGTTAAAATTGATGGCAAGGAATATGTTCTTGTCAAAGAATCTGATATTTTGGGAATAATTAAATAAAAGGGGAAAATTATGGCAAAAGATATTATTTTTAATACTGACAAAATTGCGGCGGGTGTTGATAAACTTGCCGATGCGGTAAAGATTACTATGGGTCCAAAGGGTCGCACGGTCGTTATCGATAAATCTTATGGCGCGCCGGTCGCAACCAAGGACGGTGTTACGGTCGCCAAAGCGGTGTCGCTAAAAGAACCGGCGGAAAATATCGGTGCCCGAATGATTCAGGAAGTTGCAAAAAAGGCGGGCGATGATGCCGGGGACGGAACAACAACGGCAACGGTGCTTGCACAGAAAATCTTTCGCGAAGGTCGCCGCGTTATCGCCGCGGGCATGAACCCGATGGATATCAAGCGCGGAATTGATATCGCAACTGCTGCGGTCGTGGCGGACATTGAATCGCACGCGCGCCCCGTTAAAAACAGTTCTGAAATTGCCCAGGTCGCAACTATTTCTGCGAACGGCGATGCGGACATTGGTAAAAAAATCGCCGATGCGATGGAACGCGTTGGCAAAGAAGGCGTTATCACTGTCGAAGAAGCCAAAGGATTGGACACTGAAATCGATGTCGTTGAAGGTATGCAATTCGACCAAGGTTTCATGTCGCCATACTTTGTCAGCAACAGCGAAAAGATGATTGCGGAATTGGACGGCGCGCAAATCTTGGTTTCTGAAAAGAAAATCACCGGGATTCAGGCATTGTTGCCAATTTTGGAACCCATCGCACAGCAAGGCAAACCGTTATTGATTATCGCCGAAGATGTCGAATCCGAAGCACTGGCGACATTGGTGCTGAACCGCCTGCGCGGGGGATTAAAGGTCTGTGCAGTAAAGGCTCCGGGCTTTGGCGACCGCCGCAAAGAAATGCTGCGCGACATTGCGATTGTAACGGGCGCAACGGTTGTGTCGGACGATATGGGTATGACATTCGAAAATTTGACACCGGCGGTTCTGGGCGCGGCAAAGCGCGTTGTTGTCGACAAATCTACGACACTTATTGTCGGTGGTGCGGGCGACAAAAAGGCAATCGCCGCGCGCGCGGACGAAATTCGTGCGAATATCAAACAAAGCACCAGTGACTATGACCGTGAAAAATTGTCTGAACGGCTTGCGAAAATCGTTGGTGGTGTTGCGGTTATCAAGGTTGGCGGCATGACCGAGGTTGAGGTCAAAGAAAAGAAAGACCGCGTTGATGACGCACTGGCCGCGACACGCGCCGCGGTTGCGGACGGAATCGTTGCGGGCGGCGGCGTTGCACTGTTGCGTGCGGGCGCGGCATTGGCCAAAGCCAAGGGCGAAAATGCCGACCAAAATGTTGGTATCGATATCGTTCGCCGCGCAATTGTTGCGCCTTGCGCGCAAATTGCTGAAAACGCCGGTGTATCGGGCGAAATCGTTGTCGGCAAAGTGTCCGAAGGCAAAGATTACAACTTTGGATACAACGCGCAAACCGGCGAATATGTCGATATGATGAAGGCGGGAATTATCGACCCAGCCAAAGTTGTAAAAACCGCAATCATGGCGGCATCTTCAACCGCGGGCGTGCTACTGACGACCGGTGCGGTTATGGTTGAAATCCCCGAAGAAAAACCCGCATCACAAATGCCGGGTGCCATGCCAGGCATGATGTAAAGAAGACGGTGACAAAACATAACCCTTTGATAACGATGTTATCAAAGGGTTTTTTATTTATAACAGATTTTACATACTATATTCGTCTGATTTTGGTTTTTTGATTTGTTTCATATTGTCCAATGCTTTAACAGCAATTTGTCCTCGTTTTAAATCGGCCATTTTCAGTTCCTTTAAAATTTGCCGAAACAATTCAATAGACTTTTTATCGTCATGCAAATGTAACACTTCTCGTTTGGCTTTATTTGAATATATGGGTTTTATTCTGCCTTTCATACGAGCATCGTTTTGCATGCGCGCCAGGTATTTTTCAATAGCTTCATGACTTTTCACATCACAATAATTTCTTAATATACTTGGTGTTAACCAGATATCAGACACTTTCTTTTGAAACAATTTAATTGTCTCTGGATCGTTATGCAAGTAATAGTTTTTTTCTCCCGTCCTACCAGACTTTACAAGAATTTTTCCCCGCATATCTGGATCTTTATCCAAGGCCGCAAGACGATACTTGATAGCGATGTCACTAAATTTACAATATTGTCGCAAAGAAGGCACAGAAAGCCATTCGTTTTTTGTCAATTCTTGGAATAAACGTATTGATTCTTTATCATTACGCAGATATAAAATTATATCACCATCACTTGTTTTTCTTGATATTATGCGACCAAACATTACAGGATTATGTTGCAATTTTGTAAGATTATCCAAAACTACGGATTTCGTTTGACCTTTACAAAACGGCTTTAATTGTTTATATGTTAACCAATTTGTTTTGATATTTTCGGCACTTTCAACAATTCTTCTTATAATATCTATTGCTTTTTCGTCATTATGTAAATGTAATAATTCATGATTTGCGTGTTGAGAATATAACATTTTTACCTTGCCAACTAATTGTTTGTTGTACTGGTTCCTTTTAATCAAATTTTCCGCGGTACCGGCATCTAAACCGAACAATTTACCCAGTGCATAAGGTGATAACCATTGAGATGTTTCTTCTTTTGGTGTGAAGTTTTGACTGATTTCAATAACCGGTTCTTTCTTTTCTTTTTTTACGGAACGCATCTTAAGCTGTGTAAGCTTACAAAAATCAACTACACGATCTTTCTTTAAATAGAAGGTAACGAAACCGGTCGGTCCACGTCTTTGCACAATTGCACCCGGCATCACTTCATAATTATCTCGCAGAAGCTGGGCGATTTTACTTGGTGTCTCAACAATATATTCATGCAATTCTGTTGCACCAAGTTCATCTTTCCTACGAAAAGGGATGTGTGTCGGATCAGGTTCGTCTGCTGTATAATATGGATATAACAACTCAAAGCCCGTCACCTTGCAAAAAGGTATAAGAAATTTCTTGTCGAGATAAAAAGTTAGGACGCCATTACGAGCCGTTTTTTGGGTTATCGCACCTTTTAGTTCCGGATTGTTTTGGAGATTTCCAAGTCTTTTTTTGATTATTTTTGCATTCGTATTAAGGTATTTTTCTAATTCTGTGGCACTTAGATACATCGGTGCGTTTTGCAAACTTTCAAGAAAATCTAAAACGCCTTCATTACCTTTCGGGCGCATTTTTAGACCGGAATTTTCACAAAATTCTGCAATTTTTGTTTTTAAAAGATATGGTACTGTCGTTTTCCCATTAGATGCCATTTTTTCCACTATTGCATCTGGCATTTTCTTTTTTTGTTGCCACAATTGTTTACGAATAGTGTCTTCATGTCCAAACACATACTTTTTTAAAGCATAGGCACTTAAATAGTCCTCACCTTGCGAGATTTCTTCTTTTGAAAGACTTGTCTTCGGGGTTGAACGCATTTTTAATTTTGCCACTTCACAAAATTTTTGAATATCCGCTGTATCTTTTACAACTAAAAACAGTGCTCGCGTAGAACCGCTTAACCTTTCTTGTATCAAATCTGGCAACAAAGGTTTAGTCGCACTCAAGGCTCTACTGATTGTTTTCGGATCTTCTTTGATATACTTTGTTAACTCAACAGGGCTAAGATCATTAGGTTCCTTAAGTGGTATCTCTGGTCTCTGACTTTTTAAAATGTCACGCATTCTTAGTGTTTTGGCCAGACGACAAAATTTTTCAATTTCTGTTTTTTTCAGATACCAATCAATATTACCTGCCTGATTATGTCCCTTGCGTATTGCGTCACCCATAAAAGGTTCTAACTCTTTTAATTTATCTTTAATTTTTGATACTTTTCCAAAAATATATTCTTGCAAACCATTCGCATTAAGCCATAAATCATCAGCCATTAGTTCTCCTTTATTTTCCATGATTGTACCACACAAATACCCACTCAATCAAATATATTCTTGATTTTGAAATAAAGAACCAAAACTTATCTACCGTGCGTCTGCAAATAATTTAACAATGCCGCCTTGTGCTTTGCAAAGGGCAACTGTTGCTTGTTCGCACTCGGCAAAAAGATTGTAACCCACGGATTCAAATATTGAATCACATAACACAACGCACGAACATCCCGAACATCCGCCGATAGTATTTTGCCGGTATCCAAATCATATTCGCACTTTATCGTGGCGTGAACCGAATGATAGAAATCATTTTTTGCCTTATCATTGCGCACATCTGTAAAGCCAATTTTACGCAGACAACCCGCTACAAAATCGGTTGCCTGCTCACCCGCATATTCTTTACGCGGTTGAAACGACAATTCCTCTTTTTTGCCATCGTTACCATACACCTTGAAACGACCCATCGGTTCCAAGGTTTCACAAATTTGCCATATCTCATCGGCACTAAGTTTTTCTGTTGCTATCATAATGGTGTCCTTGATTTATCAAATACGATATAATACAAAATAATATAATTGTCAATATATTTATTCAAAATCGATATACAAATCTGTGAAATCATCATGGTCGGCGTTGGGGACAACAATTATTTTGTCGTTATCGCCAATCCATTTCTGCGAAAGTTCCATCGGCACGATATCATCGGCCGCGCCAACATAGTGCAACGCACGCACGTCCGGCAACCGTTTCAGGTCTAACGATTGCCGCAACGGCGCATCGCCAAAATATTCCGTCCAATCTTCGTGATTCAGCACACCCGCAATCGTAATCCATTTTTTAACGGGCAGCGATGGATTCCGTTTTATAATCAAACCACTTACCATCGCCCCGCCGGAATACCCAATCATCACAATCGGCCGCCCGCCCGCGACTTGCGTCACCGCCGCGGCAACAGAATTTATCACCGTCGGTGCGAACCGCCCATCGGTCCAGTATTTTTCATCGCACTTTTCCGACATTATAAATTGACACGGCCGTGCCATATAAACTACATTGGGGCCCGCGTCCCGCATAGCCAAATCACGCATCATAGTGCCACGCGGTGTTGGGTCGCCCGTCGGCGCGCCATAGGCATCAAACGCATGGCCATCGCCCTCTATATAAATATGCACCGGCGCGCGCGGGTCAGTATTTTTCTGATACGTTGCGATATCGAACTTGCCCGCGTGCACCGTGACCGGCGCAAAATCTTCCGCCGGCCGCCACGCCACCGTACAAGAACACAATAAAAACGCCAAAACTATCGCCCGCATAGAATAATTATACAACAAACACGAAATCACGTCAAAAAAACAAAAAATATTTGACAAAAGATTTTTTTATACTATATTTATAGCACAATAATCAAAAAAGGGCAAAATATGTTTAAAAAGTTAAAGATGAAACTTGATGCAAAGCGCATGCGGCGCGAAGCCGAATATGTGGCGGCGAACAAGCGTATCCGCCAAACAGAAACTAAATTCGAACGCGCGATATTGTTTCCTTTCCGTTTAATTGCGCGCGCATTGCGTTGGATTTTTGATACGACCTGCGCGGTTTGTTCTTGGATTTGGGACGGCATAGTTTGGGCCGCCAAGAAAATCTGGAAATGGCTGTGTGGTATCAACTTGGTTGGCCTTATCAACCTGACTTTACTGATCGCGATTATCGTGTTGTTTTCTATGTTGATAATCAATATCGTGAATTGCCGCCGCGCGCCGGTTGTTGTTAATGCAACCGAAAAGACCGTAACGGTGGAGGCAAAACGTGGCGCGCGTGTTGTATCAAACACCACTATACCGGTAAAGCGCGATGCGAAAACAGGCAACATGGAAACGACAATCAATGTTGTCGAAACGAAACCGTCTGATGATCCGACACTGCGCGCCGGGGGCGATGGGAAAATCTATGGCGATATTATAATCGAATCACGCGAAGAAGCAATTGTTTTGAAAAACGGCGCACATATTCGTGGAAACCTTTATCTGCAACACATGTATAAATACGTGTTGCCATGCGACATCAAAATCGAAGGTAATTTATTCCTGCGCGATTTAAATATGTTGCATTTTTGTGGGCGTTTTGATATCACTGGGAACATATATGTTACGCCAAATTCTTCGTTCGGGCCGATTCCAAAGAACGCATATTTGGGCGGACAGATAATTTTGTAATGGGGGGAAATCGATATGAAAGATGTTAAACTAAAAAAAGAAAAAGACGGTTGGGTCGTTTCGTACAAGATTAAACGCGGTGTAACGTATTCTAGGCATTATTTAACCGCATATCGGGCCTTGTGTGAATATCTGAGATTGCGCTTACAGACACAACAAAATAATTTTATAAAAAGGAATAAAAAATGAAACACGTTAGATTGAGACGCAGAAAACATGATGATGGATGGAAAGTTTTATATACTGACAAATACGGAACACATGTAACACCGTATCCATGTTTTTCTGGCGCTTTGTGTGCTTACTTACAATTACGTTGGCAATCAATATTGCAAAAGTATAGATAAAAAAAACGCCTGTGGGCGTTTTTTTTACTACCAAAAAAATCAAAAATGTGATATAATGCGTGCGCGCATATAACAAAAGGATTTATTATGAAAACACTTGAAAAGATTTTATCCACATTGGTAAAAAACCTTGGGTATACAATTGTGTTGGTTTTGGCGATAATATTGTTCGCGATATTTTCTGACGGTTTAATCAGTGGTGTGATAACCGCATTGTCTGCGCTAATCGCATATGCATGTATCATGGCGTTGTATGGTGAATTTAAAAAATCGTCGGTCAAGCCAAAGAAAAAATAATCGGTTTAAATTACTTGGCCACAAATTGTGGCCTTTTTTATTATAAAAACAACGTCGGCGATTACTCGCCGACGTGCTCTCCTTCCTTCCGGAAACCGGAAACTTTCTACGGGTAAATTATGCGGCCATTGCGACAATTGTCCCAGACTTGCCTTCGTCCACATCCATAATGCGTTTTGCTTCGGCAAAGACCATTTCTTTGACACGCAAAGCCAAATCACGTGTTTCAAGTGATTCTGCGGCGACATCGAAATTATCGGTCCGAATTTGCAAAGACACGTATGCACCAATCAACGAAGTTCTTGGTAAGTCTTCAATTGAACGCGGTGAATTATTATGGCCGATTTGCAATTCATCACTAAGTGATATGATTTGTCTATCGGCATTTACCCACACGGTTGTGCTAAGTACTTTGTGCAGCGCAATCATGATTTCTTTTATGTTTTTTTGTTGCATGTGTGTCCCTCCTTTCTGGGTGTTTCTATTGAAATTTAGCCCGAATTTGTATTTACATTGTGTATTTACATTTTCAAGACTTAATTTTTTAAACGTTTGTTTGTTTTTGCCCGAAAATCCGAGGTTTTTCGAATTCTCGAACGGTTTTCCTCTGGTCCCGTTGTCTATACAGGGATGATAGAATAAAAACGAATCGCACGTCAAGGGAAAAAATAAAATAAAATGAAAAAAATTAAAATTTTTTTAACTGGTTGTAATCAGACAAATTTTTCTGGAATAATTTTTGCGAACGTTTTAAAAATGCGTCTAAAAATTGTTGTGTCGGGGTCATGATGATGAATTTGTGGTGTGCTATTACCGCTTCGAAAACCCATCCAAGTCATTCGACCGTCTTCGATTGTTACGTGCCATGATGTTTTTGTATCTTCGATAATCATATTACGCAGCTTTTCTGCGAACTCTACGCTTTCAAAGATTGCAACATTTTCGGTATTGTAATATGCGCTGCGTGGGTCCAGATTAAAACTGCCTATCCATGAAATTTTATCATCAAACACAATTGTCTTGCTGTGCATAACTGAAAAACTCGATTGTTTGCGCATGCGGTCGTGTAATTTTCCGCGGCGATTTTCCGCCGAAGACATAAATTCATATACATCAATTCCATCGCGAATAAGTTTGCGGCGATATTTTTCCCATTTACCAAAAACAGTTGGTGCATTTGTCGAAGCTAATGAATTCGTAATGATAGTAACATGAACGCCGGACTTTTCACCGCGTTGCATCATTTGCATTCCGCCACGCCCAGGAACAAAGTATGCCGCAGACACATATGCAGATTTTTTTGTGGCAACCCAAAGTTTATTCAGTGTGCGCATAATTTGTCCGCTGTATTTTTCTTTCCGCGACATTGGCATCTGTACCTTGGCCGGCGCATCAGCCAAGAATTGTCCATGTCCCCACGAAAAATCGAAATTCTTGCGTCCGTATTCACGCACAACCAGTGAAATAATCGTATTGTATCGTTTAAGATTTTTTGTTCCCATTTGTTCTTGTCGCCGAAATTGCCGATTAAGTTTTTGCATCGCGTGTGCGGAACATGCCTTGGGAATTACGGCGGCCGGCACCGACAATTCATAGTTCCAATATTCATTAAAACTTTTTGTTGCATCGCGCGTAATGTCGCCAATGAATAAAACATCAGTATCAGAAAAATTCGCGGCGGTTTCAGGCATGAAATAGTTGCTGCCTATATTTCGGCCACCGGTAATCAGCGCGATGTTATCAACAATAAAGAGTTTGTTATGCATACGCGAATTAAGCCGATTAAAATCCAAAAGCATTTGTGGATAATACAGCAACCGCGACCGATGCTTTACAGCATTAAAAATTTTGACTTCGATATTCGGATGTTGGTTAAGGACGATAACATCGGCGATATCGGAATTTGTTCCATAGTCATCAATTAGTATTCGCACTTTTACACCACGGTCGGCGGCGTTTTTAAGTTCGCTGATTAAAACATGTGCGGAAAAATCGTTGCTGTAAATATAGGTTTGTAAATCAATGGTTTTGGTTGCCATGCGTGCGAATGCGGCGCGAATAATAAATGCGGAAAGCCCGTCATCAATTAGTGTTGCGCCACTTATATCTGTGCCATCAGATAATTCTTTTTTATAAACTTTTGCGATTGGTGTGGTGTTTGGATTATATTTAAAATCTTTTTCTTTTATCTTTGGTTCATAGTTATGCAAGCGTTCGTCTTTCATACTGGTTGGAATTGCGCAACCCAAAAAAGAAAACTTTGTCCACGGCAAATTTTTTTTAAATTTCGTCATGTTTCGATTATATCAATTTGAATTTTTATCCGCAAGTTAAAACACGAAAAGATAAAATTCACAAAAAGATTTTTTTTAGAACAAAGTATTCATTTTTCGCTTGCGTTAAATTTCGATAAAATGTTAAACTTTATACAAAAGGAAGGAAAAATTCGCCATGAAACGACTTGCTATATTTGTTGGTGGACTGCTTGTGCTGCCCGCATTTGCTGAGGTTGCACCGATTTTTATCGATGAAAACGGTGCGATTGAATATGCGGATGAAATGTATGATGAAAACGGATTTTTGATAAATCCGGAAACGGAAGTTATTGAATCTGAAGACGATGTTGTTGCACAACAGACACCTGTGAAAGTTTCGCGCGCGCCGGTAAATGCGACACCGGGGGCGAACCGTACAACGTCAACGCGTGCGGTACCAACATCGGGAAGCGCGACGGCATCGGGACGTGGAACGGCGGCTGGGAATTCATCACGCGTTGTTGCGGCACGAACAACCACATCACCACGTGGTGATGCATCACGTACGGTTGCATCGCGCGGAACGACGGCGACATCACCACGCACAACTGGGGCGGCAACATCAACGCGTGCAACCGCAACAACTGCGGCAACACGTGCGGCGGCAACTCGGGCAACGGGTGGCGCATCACGCACGGCGACATCAAATGGGGCAACGGTTGCGCGAACTGGAACAACGACGCGTGCGGGCACGACATCTGCGCGTACAACGGCGGCACGGACCGCGACCACGGCGGCGGGCACGGCGCGCGCGGCAACTACGACCGATGGTGCGGCACGTCCATCGATTAGAACAAATGATTTTGGCCCAGGTGCCAAAACTGCGACAATTACGGCATCTTCTGATGGTGTTAAGTTGACGGGCGGAACTGACCCACTTTACCTAAGCAACAAATCTGCATCTGTCCGCCGGACACCGACAATTCGTATGTCATCGCTGAACGGCTTGTCGACTGAAACGACGGCGGTGTCTGTTGATTTAACGACCGAAGATTTGGACGGTATTGCGGAACTGACAGATTATTGCAAGGCACAGTATGCGAACTGTATGGATAATTACTGTAACGTTTTGGATGACAACCAAGGCCGGTGCAGTTGCAGTGCGAATTTAAAAAATTATGCCAAGGCCGAGGCGGCGCTTAAAACCGCAACCGAAGAATTACAAGATGTCGCGCAAAAAATCCAATACATCGGGCTAAGCCGGCGTGAAGTTGAAACCTTGTTCACAGAGACCGAGGCCGAAGAAACGATGCGCACCAAGGGTACAGACAACAGCCAGTTGCAGGCGAGTCTTAACAAGGTCAAGGACATGATAATCAATGTCCAATCTGGTGGTGCCACGACCAGTACCAGCGATGATATTTTAAACTTTGATTTGTCGGGATTGCTTGAATTTTCTTTCGACAGCACTGGCTTTGACCTTGCGTCATTGTTCGGGACATCAAATACCAACAGTGTGAATAACCAACGTGGCGAACAATTGTACAAAACGGCGGCTGCGCGTTGTAAATCTTCGGTGCTAAAGGCCTGCACGGCCAAGGGTGTTGACGCATCGCTTATTACGAACGCGTACGATTTAGAAATTGACCGCGAATGTATGGCCTATGAACGCAGTTTGAACGATTCCAACGACCAAATGGTTGCGACGGTGCGTAACGCGAAAAACGTTTTGCAAAAGGCGCGCCTTATGGTTGCGCAACAGAAAAATACATACGACATGCGTGGCTGTATCAACGCATTGGATGCATGTATGCAGGATGAATTTGTTTGCGGTTCGGATTATGAAAATTGCCTTGACCCGACGGGTCGTTATATCGTGAATGGTGCGATAGTGGTGGGCAGTCAACC
>JAGCDW010000006.1 GCA_017650945.1 Alphaproteobacteria bacterium
GAATGCATTAAAACTATCATCGTCAACAAGATAAATGTGCATACGGTTCGGCGCAATCTTGGCCGCGGTCGCGATTGGTGTGACAAGTTCTGATAAAACAGATTCAATCTCGGTATCATTGATAAGTGATTCTGCGCGCAACGACACAGAAAACAAAATTGCAAAAATGAAAGTCAGAATTTTTTTCATCATGCACCTATCTTTAATGTGCGGTCGAATATGAACATTAAATCGTTAACCCACGGTTCGACCGTTATCATATCAGATGCCGCGCGCGCCGCCAATTTGAACAAATTCCGATGGTCGCGATAGTCAACAAAGTGATAATTTATCCATCCACTTTGTCGCGTGCCAAGTAATTCACCAACCCCGCGCATCATCAAATCCTGTTCCGCAATTGCGAATCCGTCATCCGTTTCGGTCAGGACATCCAAACGCTTTATCCCATCGGGCGACACATTATCACCATAGAGCAAAATACAAAACGATTGCGTCGCACCACGCCCAACACGTCCACGCAATTGATGTAACGCGGCAAGTCCGAAACGTTCCGCGTTTTCAATTACAATTATCGTTGCATCGGGAACATCAATTCCAACCTCTATGACCGTTGTCGCGACAAGAATTTTTATGTCCGACCCGGGACGTGCAAATTCCGCCATAACTTTATCACGCTCGTCCTTTGACATTTGTCCGTGCACTAACCGGGCGCAAGTAAAAACTTTCTGCAATTCATCATAACGATGCTCTGCGGCGGTCGCATCAGAATCTTCAGATTCCACAACCAACGGACAAATCCAGAAAACCTTTGCGCCACCAACCACCTGAACCCGCAGGCGGTCAATCAGTGCATTAATGCGCGAAAGCGGCAACTTGGTCGTCTTTATCGGCACGCGGCCCGCGGGCTTTTCATTTATAATTGAAACATCCATATCGCCATAAATCGTCATGGACAGCGTTCGCGGTATAGGTGTCGCGGATAACGCCAACACATCTGGATTTTTCCCCTTGGCACGCAGTGCTTCACGTTGCGCCACACCAAAGCGGTGCTGTTCATCAATTATAACCAATCCCAAATCTTTATATTCCACATCATCGGAAAACAGCGCGTGCGTGCCAACAACCAATCGCGTGCGCCCCGATCGCAGTGAAATCAATTTTTCACGACGCGCCACCCCTTTATCGCGACCAGTTAAAATATCACATACTAAACCCAATTTATCGCACAGTGGTTTCAGTTTTGCATAGTGTTGCTGGGCCAATGTGTCCGTCGGCGCAAGCAATGCCGTCTGTCCACCGAATTCGGCCATCATAACCGTTGCGGCCATTGCGACCATCGTTTTCCCGCAACCAACATCGCCTTGGACAAGGCGCATCATCGGAAATTCGCCGGACATATCGTGCGCGATTTCATCAATTGCACGTTTTTGTGCGCCCGTCAAATCAAACGGCAAAGATTCATAGAACCGCGACAACAAATCATATTTCTTGGCGCGCGGCATACGCCGATGCCGTTCGTCTTTACGCGTGCGGCGATTGGCGGCAATTGCAACCTGGTGCGACAATAATTCAAAATATGCCAACTTTATAATTGTGTCCGATGTAGATTTTAATTCGTCATTACTTTGCGCATAGTGTGCCGCGCGCAGCGCATCAAAAAATTCCACCAAGTGTTCATCCGCGCCAACAAGTTTATCGGGAAGCGCGGCAAAAATCTGGTCCCGAACATTTGCAAATGTTTTTTGTGTGATACCTTCACCCGCGCGATAAATCGCCTGAATCTTCGGGATTTTGTCGGCGTTTTGCACTTCTTCGATAAATTCAGGATGATTGATTGTCGGCGTGGCAGATTGTTCCAATTTACCACTTATCATGCGCCATTCGCCAATCGGCAATTTTTTCAACCAATAATCTAAAAAGTTTGAATTAAAGAATTGAATAATCACAGTCTGACCAACTTTATCCACGCATGTTATACGTGTTGGACTGCGCCGGCGACCAAAGGCGCGCCCAATTTTGTGCGCCTTTACCCGCACCATTGTTGTAACAATTTCGCCCGGCATCGCGGTTGCGACACTATCTATGACGCCGCGTTCTTTGACATAAACAGGTATATGCAGCAAGAAATCTAAAATCCGCCGATTTCCAAGCAAATCAAAGAACCGCGTTGCCAATACCGGCCCAACCCCGCGAATAAATTGCAGGTCTGTCGTCAAAAAATCGAACAGTTCTTTCTTCATACACCGTTAAAATATCAAAAAAGCGTTGTCCAAAGCAAGAAAAAATCCGTCCTTGCTTTTGGTATTAGTGCACGCGATCACATATTCGGGGGTTTTGTTGGTCATAGGCCCGAATTTCCTTTATATAATTTTCAAGCGCCTTGCGTACGGGCGATAGGACGTTTTGGATGTTATATTCATGCGGCCCGGTTATTATGGTAACTTTGAATTTTTTGTCGGGTTCACTCCATTCTATTGGCGATATTTCATATATCATCACTTTTTCCTTTCGTTTGCGGGGGATTATAAGGACAAGTTTTTACAGAATCAATGATTTTTTTCTGATAAAAATTACTTTACATTTGAAAAAATACCGTGCATAATAGCCGTTGAAATGCGTACGATTTGCAAAAAATTTTTGTTATAATGGTGCGACCATAAAGTAATTTACGGGCGCACCTTTGTGGTGCCCCGTTCTTTTTAACAAAAAAA
>JAGCDW010000062.1 GCA_017650945.1 Alphaproteobacteria bacterium
GATAATGTGTCTCCCGATGGGATAAAACGTTTGGATGTCCTGACCGAAACGGATGACGGATTCGCAATTGCGGAACAGGATTTGATGATGCGCGGTGTTGGCGAGTTGTTAGGAACGCGACAAAGTGGGTGGATAAATTATCACTTTGTTGACTATCGCGACCATCGGGATTTGTTCAAATTGGCGGCGCGCGCGGCATCTGATATGATAACGGTCGAACAGTGGGTTAACGATTTGATGTTCATATTCGACCGCACGTTAAAGATAGGTGTATGATGAAAAAAATTCTGACTTTCATTTTTGCGATTTTTTTTGTGTTGCCCCTGCACGCGGAATCGCTTATCAATGATACCGAGGTTGAATCTGTTTTGTCAGAACTGGTTACGCCGATTGCGACCGCGGCCAAGATTGCGCCAAACCGCATGCATATTTACCTTGTGGACGATGACAGTTTTAATGCGTTCGTAATTGGTGGCGAAGACATTTATATTTATACCGGACTGCTTAAACGTGTTACGACACCAAACGCATTGCGGGCGGTTGTTGCGCATGAGCTTGGGCACACACTTGGGGGGCATATGGCGCAACTTTCGGCACAGATGGAAACAGAAATGCGGCGCGCCATGATTATTCAGGCGTTGGGTGTGGGCCTGATGGTTCTTGGTGGAAATCCATCGCTGGGGGCGGGTGTAATGGCGGGTGCGACCGGTATTGCAAAACAATCGCTGCTTTCTTTTTCGCGGGATGAAGAACGCGTTGCCGATGATTTGGGTTTTAATTTAATGGTTGATGCGGGGTATAACCCAAATGGATTTGTTGAAATTTTTACGCAAATGAACGAAATGACATCACCGATTGAATCGCGCGTGAATAAGAATTCTATCAATCACCCTGTAACCGCAGAACGGTTAAAAAACGTTCGTGAAAAGTTGGGTGATAAAAAAATCCAGGGTAAAAAATTCAAAGAAGATGATGTGGCAATAATTGAAAAATATAATCTGGTGCGCGCAAAGTTGGTTGGATATTTAGATGATGCTATTCGTATAAAAACGCTATATCCATATTCTGATAAATCTGATGCAGCAATTTATGCACGCGCGATTGCGAATATGCGTGGTGGAAATTTGGCGGGCGCGGCGACGGGAACAAAAACACTTATTTCGCGTCAGCCAAAGAACCCATATTTTTATGAATTGCTTGGCGATATTGAATATCAATACGGGCATTATGATGACAGCATAAATGCATACGAACACGCAATAAATTTGCGGAAAAATTCCCCACAAATTGAAACCGCACTTGCACTTGTTTTATCGGAACGCGGAACAGATGACGACCGCGCGCGTGCAATTGAACTTTGTCGGCATACGATTTTGATTGAACCAAAGCCTTTGGCGTATTGGGTTTTGGCGCGTGCATTTGGTGATGATGGTCGTGCCGATTGGGCCATGGCGGAATTTTACACTATGCAAAAACAACCACAAAAGGCGCGTGAATACGCGCGCCGCGCCAAAACAAGGCTTTCGCACGATGCGCCCGAATATATAAAGTCCGATGATATTTTAAACCAGAAAAAATAAGCGTAATTATTCCAAAACTTTCTTTTGCAACCTTATAAGTTTTTCAGCTGCCTCAGCCACCATATCCATTATTTCGCCAAGTTGCGACTTATCAAACGGACGCTGTTCACCGGTGGATTGAACCTCTATGAATTGGCCACCTTCGGCGACAACAAAGTTTGCATCCATTTCTGCATCATGATCTTCTTCATAGTCCAAATCTAAAATCAGTTCATCTTTCCAAATTCCGGCGCTTATTGCCACGATATTTTCACGAATCGGGTTTTGGGTTAAATATCCATTTTCCATCATCCAACGGACCGCCAAAGTCATTGCGACAAACGCGCCTGTTATTGCGGCGCATCGTGTTCCGCCGTCCGCCTGAATCACATCACAATCGATATAAATCGTATTTTTACCAAGTTCTTCCATATCAACAACACTGCGCAATGCGCGTCCAATAAGACGCGAAATTTCCATGCTACGTTTATCGTTTATAGACGATTCACGAGATTTACGCATATCCGTTGCGCGCGGCAACATTGAATAGTCCGCTGTTACCCACCCACCAGTTTTATGTTGCATACGTTTCCACGTCGGTTGATTAAAATCCACCGATGCGGTACAAAGAACATGTGTGCCACCAATTTTAATCAAACACGAACCTTCGGCCCATTTGTTAACCCCGGTTTCGATTGAAACTGGACGCATTTGATTTGGTTTTCGCAAAGATGGACGTAACATTTTAAACCTCTTAAATTGCACACAGTATATTAAAATGTTTTCAGATTGCAATTTTTTCTTGTTTTAAAAATGTGTGTTGTGTTAGGATAAAACTGGGTTGTATATAGTGCACGAAAAAAGAGAGAACAAAATGCGTTTTTTTAGGTTTTTCGTATTTGGAATCTTTGCCATGTTTATCGGTGGTGTGGTCGTTGCTACGGAAGAATCTGATCATGTGCGACTTACATCTAAAAATTATGTGGATACAACACTCGGCGCACGTCAAGATATAATTCCGGCACAATCCGGGGCCAAGGCTGTAACCACGACCAGCAATGCGGGTGAAATCGCGCCACGCGATGTAAAAACAAATTTAGGTTCAAATACAAACGATGCCGGATTGCCAACGGTGGGCGCAGTAAATACGGCATTGAACGGAAAACAAGACGAAATTCCGGCGGTGAACGCAAACACGGTAATCACGTATACCGGAACTGCGGGCGAAATCGGCCGGAAAGGAATTTATCAAGACACTGGTACATACACCGCCCAGCAAGATAATCTTATCGATGCGGGCACATTTAACGCGGCGTTAAAAAACGGACTTGATAACGAATTTGTTTGCGTTGATCGCGACCCCGATTCCGGTAATTGTTGGTTATGGAAAATACATAACGCAACGGAATATAATGTGTCTTTGCCATCCGAATACACACCGTTAATGTACATTGAAGCGACAGGGACACAGTATATAAATACGGGTGTTGTGTTAGATGGTGAAAAATCAAGGGTTGTAATGGATTTCCAAGCCAGTCTTACCAGTTCAAACAATAGTTTGTTTGGTGCAAGAACCAGCACAACGTCGAAAGCTTTCTCTTTTCGTATAGATTCCAGTAATAAGTGGAGCGCAGGATATAATACTACTACTGATGCAATTTCTGCCGCGGATGAAGATAGACATACAGTTGACTTTGATAAAAATGTTGTAAAATTAGACGGCACAACAATCAAAACGTTTACGTCTGCATCGTTTCAAACCCCATCGACAATCGGGTGCGCCGTTGGTGCTATTAGGGCGACAAGTGGTTCACTTGTATACTACGGTAATACAAAGATTTATAGTTTCAAGATATACACAGATGATGTATTAACAATAGACCTTGTTCCAGCACGACGTAGCAGTGATAATGCCGTTGGCATGTATGACAGGTTATCTGGGACATTCTTTACGAACGCCGGTTCGGGAACGTTTGGCAGTGGGCGAGAGATAAGTAACACCGTTTACATTCCACAAAATCAGTCGGCACAGAATCAATGATTGATTTTAATATATTATTTATGTAAAATTACTTTATAAAAACAAAGGAGTTTAATATGTGGACAGCGATTGCCATAGGTGCGGTTTTAATTTTGTATTTTATCGCGGTTTATAATGGACTGGCCGCGCGGAGGAATCAGGTACGCGAAGCGTGGGCGACGATTGATACGCAACTTAAACGGCGTTATGATTTAATTCCAAATTTGGTTGAAACTGTTCGTGGTGCGGCTGCGCATGAAAAAGATACATTGACCGCGGTAATCACTGCGCGTAATGTTGCAATGTCTGCAAATGGTGTTGACGGCAAATCGGCGGCAGAGCAGGGGCTTTCCGGTGCATTGAATAAACTGTTCGCTTTGGGCGAGGCGTATCCCGCACTAAAAGCAAATGAAAACTTTTTGGAATTGCAACGCGAATTAACTGATACGGAAACCAAGATTCAATCTGCACGGCAATTTTATAACACTGTGGTTATGGGATTAAATACGCAAATCGACCAATTCCCAAGTAACATTGTTGCGCGCATGTTTGGTTTTACGCATGAAAAATTGTTCGAAATTGATGAATCTGAACGTGCCAATCCACGTGTGAGTTTCAAATAGGAAGTTGTAATGCAAATGATTTATATGAAAGATGCCCGCAAAATTCTGCGCGATGTAGGCGTGCCAGAAAATGTGATAGAATCAGTTACGTTAAGTCATTTTATCCCCGAAAAAGTTATAAGTTATACTTTGAACCTTTGGACGCATGGCATGCGCGAAGAACAAATTGCGGTTGTTATGCGTAATTCTATGGCCACTGCAAATATTCTAAACGTGCGCAGATTCTTTCGTGAACTTGGGCCGTTGGCGGCGCGCTTTGGCTTTTTCCCTGAACGAGTTGACCACGATATCGCCGAATTTGATAGCAATATGGAAAAGTATGCACGCGAATTAATTGGGGTGCGCAAGGTTAGGGATATATGTCAAAATCCGGCATTAATGGTTGTTGGTGTTGATATGCTTATGGATTTATGTAGGGCGGGCAACGGGAAATACTACCGCGCGGGCGTGGAATTTGTAGAATGGTGCAAAATTGCCTATAAAACAAATGAATATGTAGCATCAATATTGAAACAGTGCATCAATCAAGATGGTGTTAACATAAAGCGTTTATTGCGATTGACAACTGGGTATCCAGGTTATTCTGGAAATAGTATTGTATCACGTGCAGATGGAGACACAATAAAACCGAAAATTTATATGAAAAACATAAAATATGCTAATGAAGTTTTTCGGTTCTTTGCTGCAAATTCCGATAAAATTCATAAAATTGCGAAAAAGTATTCTGGTATCGATTTTATGTTGTCTTTTTATGAAATTTGCATGGACTGGCCAGGCTGGTCTTTTATGCCGATACCCAAGAACCCCAGTGTTCCAGATTACGAAATGAATTTACGTGATGCTGTGGCATTTATCATGTGGCTGATTACGGATGGATTGCCAATTGATGTGCGAAAAACTATTCAAAATACCGCGGTACACGAATTTGTGAAAATTATCCCAGGTGCGACATATGAAGCCACATGGCAGGAATTTGTTCGTAAAGCCAAATCAACCAGATAAATTTATTGTTTAATCACATATTTTTTGCTACAATCCCAATATAAAAAAGGATAAGACATGGTTTCGCCAAAGGCAAAGAAATTTATATTTGGTGGCGCAATTTTTGGAATGTTGTTTGGTGCACCTTCGTGCGATCGGGATTCGGATGAAAACAGTGATAAAAAATCTAACAAGACAGAAATGCTGGCAAACATAAATAAAGATAAACCAGACGTAAATAATAAATATAAAATTGAAACGCGCGCAGATTTTGATGCACTTTATAATGCGGCAGAACCGTTTATTTTTGCGGCCATGATACCAACGGAAAATTGGCGTGAAGATTTTCATAACGACAGACAAAAGGCTAATGCAACACCAAATTCTGTGGGTGTCGGTCTTTATTATGTTGGTGTAAAAGATAATAATCTGGATTTTTCATCGAAAAAATGGAAAAAAACTAAAACTTATGTAATCAATTATCAAAATTCGCACAACGGTAAAAATCCGCCCAACCTGAAACCGTATCAATTATATGAAGGAACCCGTGGTTGGTTTAAGGATATGGATGCCGGTCGTCATTTGAACGAATTGTTCAACCACCTCAAAGGTGCGCGACTTTCGATACACGAATTTGCCGCCATCGCCAGCATTTATTACAATGATGAAGTTATCGGCAAAGATGTTTGTGATTACGTTGTGAAAAATTATCAAAAGCCCAAGAAATGTGCACAATATATAATTGGAACGGCCACTAAAATGAACGGAATAAAACCACGTCGCGTTCACGAAGTATTGATATATCTGAATCACGATAATTATTGTTCAAATGTATTCGACCTAGAGGTTGATGGCCATCTTAGCACATCGGTTAGCGGACTTAGTCGACAATATAATGAACTTCGTAATGGTATTACTGAGGCAAATTTAGATTCAGCGGCTAATGCCATTTATAATCGGGTGGTAAAAAAAGGTCGCCCAATTCGTTACTACGCCAAGAAATTGAATTCAGAACAACAAGATGCGGTTTTGGCATTTGCGGGCCGTACCGCTAAATCAATCGAAATGGAAAAACGTGGCAAATTATATGAATTGGCGTTGGAAAAATACGGGGCCGAAGATTATGCGATTGCGTTAAAACTGTTTCAAAAGATTGTTGCAGAAAATGGTAACAGTGCCGATTTGTATAATGATATTGCGATTACTTATTACCACCTTGGAATGTATGATGAATGTATCGCACAAAGTCAAAAGGTTCTTGAAACCGATGAAACCGGCGAATACATGTTTGCAAAATATCACATTGGTTTGGCACAGTGGGCATTGAAAAACTATGATTCTGCAATTAAAAGTTTTAACGAAGCCATAGGTTATGCAAAAGATTTTGGTGATGCGGAACGGCAAAAGGTTTATGAATCAAAACTTAACAAATGTAAAAAGGAACGGGACGCGGCCAAAACGACATCTGCAAAAAATGCGAAAAAGGTGACAGCAAAAAAACAAAACACGGCTAAAAATAACCTAAAAAAGGGGACACAAAAAATCCATGCGATGACGCAATTGGACAAACAGCACCGAATGCCGGGCCCTTTAAAAGGCAAACAATACGCATAGAATATATAAAACGACAGTATAATCAATGTGTTATTTATATTTGATTAACGGCCTATTGACATTATATATTTTTGTGCTATATATAGGAGGAGAAGGAGCAAAGGTTTCGTTCCCAAAAACTAAACACAGGAGATAGACATGATAGATAGTAAATATTATTTTAATTCTGGTGATGACTCGGCCCAAGAAGAAATAGAAAAGGCAATGCGCACACCAAAGATTGGTAGTTATGCGGCGGTGGTTGGTACTGCGTTGGCGTTTTTGGTTGTTGCGTACAATGTGGCCAAAGGGGTGCGCAATTATTTTAAATCGCCGAAACCGGTAACAGCACCAACGACAAGCAACACGAATAAAGTAAATGCAATAGATTTTTACTCTGCGAGCCATGTGTTGCGTGAACATCAGCGATAATTTAAATATTAAATAAACCGCCCAATTGGGCGGTTTATTTCTGAATCAATTTTTTACTTAATCATCATCACGTTCTTCGCGTTCACGACGATGTTCGCGCATTCTTTTATGCATGGCTTTTTTTACCGAATCAAATTCCATGCGTGTGATGCAACCGTTCATATCAGTGTCAGCAAAAACCAATTCTTGTTGCATTTTTGGGCATTTTATCGAATCTATGACAAGGCAACCATTTTCAAAATTTGGTTCCATTTTCGGCATACGGTGCCCACGGCAACATGTAATTTTCGCGACCGCGAACCCAAGCGCAAACACAATTAACAATACGATAAATTTCTTGAACTTACCGCCATGACAACCGCATCCGCATGATGCAGCGCATTGGCATTCGTGCATTTCCGGCGCCGGAACTTCGGCCATAGTTGGGCGTTTCGTCGTACGTTTTACAGTTTTTTTAGCAGGTGATTTTTTTTGCATTTTCCTTCCTTTTTGTTTTGCGTTTTCATTTTATAGAAATTAAATTTTAATGTCCAGAGAAAAGTGATTAGTGTTAGTGGTTAGTGAGTTCTGGAATTAGTTTGTAATTGCGAATTTATTCCAGAATATAAAATTCCCTTCTAGAGAGGGGTGGCCGAAGGCCGGGGTGTGGTTCACTTACACTACCCACGTACACTAGCCACTATCCACTACTTCTGCACAAAATGCACTCTGTATTGTGGTTTTTTATCCGCACCAAGCGATGCGCGCACAACCTTGTTCGCCGCGGCCTGAACCGCACGAGTTAGGTTGTCTTGGGATTTGCGTTCGGCCTTGGACAATTCATCAATCGCCTTGGTAATTTCGATTTGAATTTGTCGCTTCATAAACCCTGTCGTGTCAGATTCAAAAATACCCGCACTGGAAACCTCTGGGGTGCCTTTTAAATACCCGCGCTTGTCCACCGGTAATGTAACAAATATCGCCCCGTTTGATGCGATTTTTTTACGGTTTTTGTAAACAGGGTCATTGGCACTGCGTTCGGTTTCGCCCTCCATCACAACGTATCCAGTTTCAACTGTTTCACACACGTACGGTTCCGCGCCGTCCCCCAGTGCAATCATTTCGCCATTTCGCACTAACATCATATGCTTTGCACCGCCACGTTCCATCGCCATCTTACCGTTCAGCATTTCATTTATATAATCGCCGTGCATTGGGATTGAAACCTGGGGATGAACCATGTCATAGAATCGTTCAAGTTCCGGCCGACCGGCGTGTCCACTGGCGTGCACATGGTCAGTGTCGTAAATAGTGTGCGTGCGAATTCCCATTTTCGCAAGTTTGTTATACAGGAACGAAACATCCTGTTCGCGGCCCGGAATAATAATCGCACTGAACACGACCGTGTCGGTCGGCATAAGTTTCATTTCTTTTACCTGGCCCCGGCAAAGGCGCGTTAGCATTGCGTATTTTTCGCCCTGGGATCCCGTTAGGAATATAGCCTGTTTTTCCGCCGGCAAATCTTTGATTTCCGAAAACTGAAAAATATCATTTTCGTTTAGGTATTTGAATTCAATTCCCATTTCGCGGAATTCCGGCAAACCAACGTATGGCACAGGATTCGGATTACTGCGTTCCTTTATCGCGGCCATGCGGCCCGTTGCGCGTGCGGCTTCGGCAAACATCTTAAGTCTTGCGATACTGCGTGAATATCCCGTAACGATAACGCGCCCCGGCGCATCACGCATGATTTGCGTCAAGGTATCACGAACCTGAACTTCTGTTGTCTGCGGATTTTGGCGCGACACGGATGTCGAATCACACGCGCACGCGATAAGATGCGGGTCCGAACCAATTTCACGCAAACGTTCATAATCTGTTCCGGGTTCAATCGGGTTATCGTCATTAAATGTCCAATCGCCAGTATGTAAAATCTTGCCTGCACCAGTTTTGATAATCAGCATTTGCGCCTCTGGCACAGAATGACTTACGTGGAAAGTTTCGATTTCAAACGGGTCAAGTTTCAATGTCGCGCCCGCCGCATCAAATTCAACAATATCGCGCTTTGGGTCAAAATCCAATTCAATGCCACGGAAAGTCTGACGCAGAATTTCCGCCGGAAAACGCGTGCAATAAATCGGTTTGCGGAACTTTGGCCAAATGTATTTAAGTGCGCCAATGTGGTCTTCGTGTCCATGAGTAATCACAAAAGCGACAACATCTTTCTTGTGCTTTTCAAGCCATTTTGTATCGCAATACTGCACATCGCCGGCACCGATTTCTTCCTCCAAGAATCCCATACCGCAGTCAACGACAATAAATTTTCCCTTGTACTTATAAAGGTACATGTTTTGCCCAACGTGTTCCAATCCACCAAGCGCCATAAAATAAACCTTTTCATTGTTTTTATCCGCCTTTGGTGATTTTTTATTGGTTTCATTTGAAACATGTACAGATAAATTTTCTTCTGTATCCAATTCAAGATCCGGTTCAAGATTGTTTTCGGGTTCAATATATTCGTGTAATTTAACCATCTTACTAAATCCTTTGTTAAAAATTCAGCAAAGATATTACAGATTTTTTATAACGAATACAAGAAAAATAGTAATTATCCGACAAAAAACACCCCGCGATTGCGGGGTGCGCAATAAATCAAACAATAGTTTAATTCAAAGCATCTTTCAAAGCCTTGCCAGCTTTAAATTTCGGCTGAGTAGAAGCCGGAATTTTGATAGCAGCACCCGTCTGTGGGTTGCGGCCAGTTGTGGCTTTGCGCTTTGCGGTTGTGAATGTACCAAAACCGACCAAACGAACATCACCTTTCTTTTTCAGAACTTTCGTGACAGTGTTGATAAATGCATCAAGGCATGCCGCAGCGGTTGCTTTGGTTACATCTACTTCGTTTGCGATTGCTTCAATCAGTTGTTGTTTGTTCATTTGTTTTCTCCTTTCATAAATTTATTTAAGGTGTCCAACGCTTCGTTGGCAATGCCCATGAAAATCATTGTATTTGCGCCCACTACAAAACATAACAAAACGCAACCAAGCAATTTTCAAGGGCATTGCCCGAAACGCCTGACCGAATCGTAGAGAATTCCGCCGTGCAAGTCAAGATGTATTTATAAAACGCCGAAAATTTTATTATCTTGCGTGGACCAGGTTGCTGCTCACGGCCACGGCACCATCCGATGAACTTTCGCATAAAACCCAGTTTCCCGGTTTGTTTGTGACACTAACTTCGCGATATTTATTCGGTGTGTTGAACACAAGAATCATTATAATTCCTGCCCAAAAAAGTAACTTGGTAAATGCCCATGGTTTCGAAAAATCATCTTTTTTGAAAGAATCTTTTAATAAATTTTGATACAACGCCCATCCCCAAACAAACACCAATATAATCCCCGCAAAGAAAAATCCAATGGTTATGTATTTATAAAACTGTCCGAATCCGGTGGCCAAAGAATTCCACAAACTGCTTTCGGCGGGGCATATAAATAAAGCCGTGCCACGCATATCCGCCGGAACATTTATTACCTTGTCAGGCCCCAGTGAAAAATCAAACGCCGCCATCAACACAATGACGGTTAAAAAAGTTATTACCGAAATCATTGACTTTTTCATGCGCGAAACTTCCTTTTACCTTTCTATTATATCACAAAAAACTAACCAATTGCAATTTTAGAAAGTTTTATTTACACTTTAATTATGTTCACACGGAAATCAGACCTTGCTATCGCGATAACGACTTATGATATTGATGCGTTACGGTTATCTGTACCGGCGGTGCGACGTTGCGCGCGTGATGCGACTTTGGTTATACATAATGATAATCCGGATATTGAACTTTCGCGCGATTTTATACGGAAACTTGGGTGGCGTGGCATATTGCATATAATAAATGAGAAAAACAATCTTGGTGAATTCGAATCACGAATTGCGACTTTGGAATATATTGATAATGAAAAAATTCCGTGCAATTGGATTTTGTTTGTCGATGACGATGATGCACTTATTGATGCAACCGTGCCGGATGTTTCTGAATTGACTTTTGCGGTTGTTCAAAATGCGACAACGATTTCAGACAACATAACCGATATTTTCAAGATAACACCAAAATGGACGGCCGGTTCGGAATACGGCAAGACGGGCGCGCACTTTGATATTACCGGAACATTGATACGGCGGGATGTGGCAATTGAGTTTGCACACTTTATGCGCGTGAATCTGCCGGAAGTTTCAAAAATCGCGCATGGTTTCAAATATCGCGTGCCGGCGGGCGCGATAATGTGGACGGGGTTAAAGACCTTTATGCGCGCGGCGCATCCGGAAATGTCCGCAATTTATATGAATCAAACAAACTATGTTTCCATAAAACTTGGGCATGCCGTTCAAAAGTACGGATTGCGCGTGGTGCCGTCAACATCCGCAAGAACTTTTAATTCAAATGTTATCAAAAAATTTACCGAAATGTTTGAACGCGCCGCTCGCAACGGTTTCACTGCGCTACGCTTGTAAAACCGGCTATCGTGTCGAACCTCCGGTTCTTATCCGAACCGCCGAAACATTAAAAATAAAACGCGCCTACGGCGCATTTAATTTTTAATGGGGCGGATGACCGGATTGTATATTCCC
>JAGCDW010000007.1 GCA_017650945.1 Alphaproteobacteria bacterium
ATCGGTTCGCCCCAATACATTTGCCGCGAAAAGCCCCAATCTTTCAGTTTATATTTCTTGGTCCCGCGCGCAAAGCCGTGTTCAGTGCCATACTTTATCGCGGCGGCGATGGCCGTTTCTTTATCCATTCCGTCAAGGAATTGCGAATTGATATGTACCCCGTCGCCTTCCCATACCTTGTCGGGTTCACCGCCGGCCAAAACCGGAATAATTTCGAGGCCGAATTTCTTGGCAAAGTCCCAGTCGCGCGAATCGTGCGCCGGCACCGCCATAATCGCACCAAAACCATAGTCCGCCAAGACATAATCCGATATAAAGATTGGAATTTCCCGACCGTTAAACGGATTTGTCGCCATCACACCTTCAAGTTTTACACCGGTCTTGTCTTTTGTAACATCGGTGCGTTCGATTTCGGATTTCGCCTTAGCCCTTGCGATATAGTCGCGCACCGCATCGACATTTTTAATGCGTCCTTCGTCAATCCATTTTTGAACAAGTTTATGTTCCGGCGCGATAACACAAAACGTAACACCAAATATAGTGTCAATGCGCGTGGTATAGACCGTCATAATATCATCACCAACACGAAAATCGACATCCGCGCCGTACGAACGTCCAATCCAGTTTATCTGCATAGTTTTGACCTTTTCGGGATAATCCACCAAGTTCAGGTCATCAATCAAACGATCGGCGTATTTCGTCATCGCCAGATTCCATTGCAGTTTCATTTTCTTTTCAACCGGCCCATGACAACGTTCGCAAGCCCCATCTTCCAATTCTTCGTTCGTAAGGTTCGTCTTGCAATTTGGGCACCAATTCATCGGCAATTCAGATTTATATGCCAAACCCGCTTTGAAAAATTGAATAAACATCCACTGTGTCCATTTAATATATTCCGCATCCGAAGTCGCAATCTTGGATTCTGGGTCAAACGAAAGCCCCATAATCGAAATATCTTTTTCAAAGATTTTAATCAGTTCCGCAACAGAATCCCGCGGATGCTTTCCGACCTTGGTCGCGTATTTTTCGGACGAAATACCCATAGAATCATATCCAATCGGAAACAGGACATCAAAGCCCCGCATACGCTTATACCGCGCCATAACATCCATACCCGTGTAAGGCAACATATGACCGACATGCAGCCCAGACCCAGACGGGAAGGGGAATTCAATCAAATTATAGTATTTTGGCTTTGACCCGTCGTTTTTCGGGACGAATGCACGCTCATCCGCCCAGCGCTTTTGCCATTTGGCTTCACGCTTTACTATTTTTTTCATATCATCATTTGCCATATCGCGCCCCTTTGGAATAAATTGACAGAGCAAAGATTACCAAACTTATCGCGAGTTATCAAGTTTTTTATATTTTGTGGTATAATAATACCATAACGATTTTTCTTGACTTTTCTGGGCGCTTGCGCAATAATTCGTCACGAACTTTTAACAAAACAAAGGTAAAACAAAAATGGTGGCGACAAAATCGTTAAAAAAGTGCGAATTGGATGCAAAATGGTATCTGATTGACGCGACTGATTGCACACTGGGACGTTTGGCGGCATATGTTGCAAACATCTTGCGTGGCAAGAATAAACCGACATGGACACCGAACATGGATTGCGGCGATCATGTTATCATTATCAACGCTGATAAAGTGGCTCTTTCTGGGACCAAGGCGGACAAAACAAAATTCTATTGGCATACGACTTATCCTGGCGGAATTAAGGAACGCACCTTGGGCCAGATGCGCGCGGAAAAACCGACACTGCTTGTCAAAAATGCTGTAAAGCGTATGATGGGCCGTCGCACTGCGGTTGCATTGGCGGATAAACGCCTGACGAAACTGCACGTGTATGCGGGCGCAGAACACAAACATGCCGCACAAAATCCGGTTGTGATTGACTTTGCGGGATTGAATCGTAAAAACAAAAGGGGCGAATAATGGCAAACGAAACAAAGAAAACAACTGCCAAGGCAACAACTGCAAAAAAGGCGGCCCCGGCAAAAAAGGCGGCGGCACCAAAGGCCACGGCCAAGGCAACAACTAAAACCGCCGCGGCAAAGAAAGCAACGGCAACGGTTAGCACACCAAAATTAAACAACGCGATTTATGCCACGGGCAAGCGTAAAGATTCTGTTGCACGTGTGTATATGGTTCCGGGCAAGGGCAACATTGTTATCAATGAACGCCCAATGGCACAGTATTTTCGCCGTCCGGTGTTACAAATGATTTTGAATCAACCATTTGCGGTTACAAAACGCGAAGGCGCATACGATGTGTTCGTTATGGTTATGGGCGGTGGGTTATCTGGCCAGGCGGGCGCGGTAAAACACGGAATTTCCAAGGCATTGGAAAAATCTGAACCAGATTTGCGTGCGGCGTTAAAGGCCGCCGGGTTCCTTACCCGCGATAGCCGCGTTGTCGAACGTAAACACTATGGTTACCACAAGGCACGTCGTTCAACACAGTTCAGCAAACGTTAATGTTAGTGATAAGTGTAAGTGGTTAGTGCAAAAACCGCCGTTGGGCGGTTTTTGTGTTTAACCCAAGAACAAATTCCATTTTTTCTAAAAAAAGTTGAATTTGCGAAAAAATGCGTGTATACTGGCGCGGAACATTTCACCCAAAGGAAATTATTATGATTAAAAAAGATAAAATCAAAGATTTACATTATTCCGTAACCGGCGTTATTACCGCCGATGAACTTCAGGCCGCGGCCGACAAAATCCTCGAAAAATACGGCGCGGACGCAAAAATGCCCGGCTTTCGCAAGGGGCACGTGCCACTGACCGTGTTGCGCCAGAAATATAATGCCACCGCGATGGCGGACGCAATTGATAAACTGATGAACGCGGACTTGGAAAAATACGCTGCGAATAAAAAAATCCGCCTTGCCGGCGCGCCACGTGCGGACGTATCAAAGTGGGAAATTGGGTCGGATGCGGAATACACTTTGGAATTTGATATTTTGCCGACTTTGCCGGCGATTGATTTGGAAAAAATCACCGTGACGAAAAAAGTGACAAAATTGCCAGAATCGGAGGTTGAAACCGCAATCGAAAACCTGCGCCGTGCGCGCAGTGTCGCGGAAAAGCAACCCGCGGATTACAAGGCGCAAAACGGCGACACCGCGGTTATTGACTTTACGGGTTACATTGATGACAAAGAATTCGAAGGTGGCGCGGCAAAAATGCACCACTTGGTTTTAGGTTCAGGCGCGTTTATTCCGGGATTCGAAGATCAAATTATCGGCCACAAATCAGGCGATGAATTTGATGTCAATGTAAAGTTTCCAAAAGATTATCATGCGGACAATTTGGCCGGAAAACCGGCGCGCTTTGCGATAAAATTGCATGAGGTTCGGAAACACATCTTACCGGAATTAAACGATGATTTTGCAAAAGAAATCGGCCAAGAATCGGTTGAAAAACTGCGCGAACATATTCGCAACATCTTGAACGAGCAATATGAAAACGCCGCACAATCTGAAATGCGCAATGAATTGCTGGACGCACTCGCCGACAAAGTGAAACTTGATTTGCCAGAAACATTGGTCGACCAAGAATTACAAATGGCGAAAAACGAACACGAACATAAACATTCACATTGTGACGGCGATTGCGACGGGAAATGCAAATTTGACGAGAAAAAAGAACGCAAGGAAGCTGAGCGCCGTGTGAAACTCGGGCTGATATTGGCAGAGTGGGGCACACAGAATAAAGTCGAAGTTTCGCGTGACGATTTGCAACAGGCCATTTGGGCCGAGGCATCCCGTTACCCCGACCCGAAACAAGTGTTTGAATTTTATAACAAAAATCCGAATGCACTGACCATGCTGCGTGGCATGATTTTTGAACGCAAAGCGTTGGATGAAATGCTGACACATGTGAAACAGAAAGAAAAATCGGTTAAACCCGAAGAATTGTTTCAGCAAGCATCAGTAAAATAAAAGGAAATTAAATGCTTTCACTGCACTATCGATTGCTTCGTTTATTTTACGCAGCACTAGACAAATACAATCAACGTCGTGAAGCCAAAGCCGCCGCAGAACGTGTCAAAAACGAAAAATGCATCATCGCACGCCGCGAATATAAGGAACGCGAAGAAACACAAAATTTTTTGTTCTTGGCGCTGCTGCAAACAATGTGCAAGGTATGCGAAGAATTAAAACCAATACCATATGTCACACGCTATAATGGTTGGCTTAAAGGAGATGCCGTTAGGGCATTGACCGACGAACCCGATCCAATAAAACCAATTTACGAAATTTGTCTTAAAGATCCAAAATCGAATAGTGGCATAAACCTTTATAACCTAGAGGTCTGTCAACAAACCCCAAAATTCAAACAAATATATTCTGTATCCAATCGTTTTGTTTCTGACAAAAATTTGCCATACCTTAGGGCCGTATTTGACCTGACCGCGAGACGCAACATATCATCACCCGAAAGGGCACAAAATCTGGAAGAATTAAAAAACATTAAAGTAAACAAATCAAGATATTGGAACGACTATCCCGAAGCCCGGGCAATAGAATATCTTGAAAGTTTGTTGCCCAAAAAACAATCAAAGTAAAATCGCCAGAAATGGCGATTTTTTTAATCACAAGATGCTAATTCTGGAATAATAAAGTACCCGGTTCCATCCTCATATGTCGTTCCATCAGATTTACATTGCTCTATTTGGGTCGCGCCATTTGTGTCTGTTCCGAAGCCCAGCGGACATTCTTTACGACAAGACGCCATTACCACATCAGTGTCGGTTTCATTAAAATTTATTGTACAACCCGGGGCATAATCAGGTTTGGTAACCTGTTCCGAACATGCGACCACCCCCCAATCTCCGTTATTACCCGGTCGTGCCCAAACCCCACTAAATTGCGCACTAACGATATCCGGTAAATATCCAGGATAACATTTTGCACACCATGAACGCTCTAA
>JAGCDW010000063.1 GCA_017650945.1 Alphaproteobacteria bacterium
ATTTCTATGAATCTGTGCCACCGGATGTGATTGGTAAACTTGGGACACCGCTTTCAAAAATACGCAGTATCGCGATGGACGATTCGCTGTATACGTTGGGTTTGCCCGTATACATCGACACGAACCTTTCGAACGGACAGAAATTTAGACGCCTTATGATTGCCCAAGATACCGGCAGTGCAATACGCGGTTTCGTGCGCGCCGATATATTCTTTGGCAAGGGTGACGAAGCGTATCAATACGCGCACGGCCAACATTCCCAAGGCGAAATGTATATCCTTATGCCGAAAGAATATGTATATGTCAAACCAAAATAAAAATGATTTTTCCAAGCGCACAAAACGCCCACAAACCATTGCGGGCGCACTTGGGGCGGTGCTCAAAATTTTCGGTGTGCGCGCATCTGATTCTGATTTGGTGGCACGTTGGCCGGAAATAATCGGTCCGGAAATTTCGAACCTTGCCGATATTTGTGCGATAAAAAAATTGCAGGACGGGACATATAATATCGTCTTGCGGCCACGGAATCCGGCGTATACATTAAATCTGTCCTATATGGTTCCGGAAATCACAAAGAAAATAAACAAATACTTTGGCGCGACCTGTGTCGGCAAAATAAGTTTCAGGAAATAACAAAATGACGAAACGAATACTTGGCATTGACCCCGGACTTTTACATACTGGATGGGCAATCATCGACACGAACGGCAACGAAAGAAAATATGTGGCGAGTGGTGTTATCTTGCCAAAGAAAACCGGCGCGCTTGCCGAACGACTTGCAATCATATTTAACGGTGTCACAAAACTTTGCGAAACATTTGAACCGAACGAATGCAGTATGGAAATAACCTTCGTGAACAAAAACCCAACAACGACACTGATTCTGGGGCACGCGCGCGCGGCGGCAATGGTTGCGGTGTCTGTGCGTGATATTCCGGTATTCGAATACGAACCAAACAAAGTAAAAAAGATTCTAACCGGTGCGGGTCATGCGGACAAAACCGCGGTCGATAAAATGGTGCGCATATTGTTGCCGGCGGCCGCGCCAAAAACGGCGGACGAAAGTGACGCCATCGCAATCGCCCTGGCCCACGCCAACACAACAAGGTTTGAAAAGTTTATGAAATAGCAATGCCATCAAGCAAAGAATTTTTGGATTTCATCCTTGGCCAATTATCCGCTTTGCCGGACATAACATACCGCGCGATGATGGGCGAATACATTATTTACTATCGCGGGAAAATCATCGGCGGAATTTATGATAACAGATTCTTGGTCAAACCGACCGCGGCGGCACAAAGAATTATTCCAAACGCAACAAAGGAAATCCCGTACCCCGGCGCAAAACCAATGCTGATGATACCCGACATCGAAAACACTGAATTATTGATAAAATTATTCAATGCGATGTATGGGGAATTGTAAACGACAAAAAACTTATTCCAGAGAATCGTCACACCGCCGAAGGGCGGTGCCCAGGCATCGCGACAGCGATGACCTGCTCCGCAGGATTCCGAAACAAGTTCGGAATGACAATTTATTTGATGTCTGCGACGCAATCCGTCGGTGCAAAGCACCGCCGAGATGGACCACGCGCACCATCACCCACGCAAAACCCAGTTTTGCGCGGGGCCCGATACCGCGGGATGACGGGATTCTGGAATTTTTATAAAAAACACCTGCACAATTATACATATTTCACGTTACAATCATGATATCTACATACACTGATAAACTCCAGAATTTTTACCAAATTCAGAACAACTTAAACCTGAACAACAATTTGGTTTTACTGGATCACAAGCTTCATTCTCTTGGGTGCACTGTGGTGCAGCCGCCGCCGCCACCTGGACATCACCATACAGCCAGCAATAGTTTATATCATTTTCATGCCCGGGAACATACCCCGCACAGGTCATTTTATCTTGCTTTGCAGTTTCAACGGCTGCAACGGCGGTTTCAACCGCGGCAATATTCGCAATATGATCACCGTTGGTAAGTGTTGCGCCATTGTATGTTGCGCCACTGGATACAGCCGTGGAACTAACCGAACCCGCGGTACCGGTGTATGTAACAACACTGCCCGCGGCGCCACTGAGTTTATCTTGTTTCGAACTTTTAATATTGCTTAACGCATTTGCCACGGCATGAACAGTTGGAACAAAACTATCCATGGCGGCAATATTGTAATAACCGGAATTCCAATACATATCCATACCATACTCACTTTCATCCATAGAACCCAAATCCAAAACACCGACCGTATTGCCATTCAACGCTGTTCCGGCGGCATTTGTTGCAACAATTGCCGGGACGTATATAGACGGAATTTTTCCGTCACCTTGTTGAAACAACACCTTATCAATAGTAATGGTATCCTGCTTGGTTGCCAGTTCTTGGTCAACATAGTATTTCGATGTTACGGTTTTCTGATCTATTTCATCTTGTGTTGCCATTGCCGGCACGGCAAATAACGCCGCGATTATAATCGCTGTCATCCCGCATATTTTCGCCGTCATCCCGGCGAAGGCCGGGATCCAGTGCGAACGTATGTGAGCACCTGCGTCGCAGACATTTATGTTTTTCATTGTTTCACAATGAAAAATCTCCTGCGGAGCA
>JAGCDW010000064.1 GCA_017650945.1 Alphaproteobacteria bacterium
CTGAAACAAAACATTATTGCCGCGGGAACATCGGGTAATGTTGTTACATATACCGGCACGGCGGGACAGGTTGGTTCGGTTGGTGTGTATAATGGTTCGCAGGCGTATAATTCATCAACCGATTCGGGTAAACTTGCGACCGCGGGATTTGTAGAAACGAAACAAGAAAAACTTACCTGTGCAGGGTACCTTGCGGGACATGAAAATGACGATGATTATTGTTGGTTGTATAGTTTGGAATCATCACAATCGGCCGCACCGAGTTGTTTGGCGTATGGTGAAGGATTACCCAAAGGTGCAGATGCATCACTTGTTTGTTGTAGTGGGGTAGGGGTATCTTCCGGCTCTTGCGGTTGTGCCGATGTTTCGGATTGCCCCAGTGGGTATAACAATTGCAATTCGTCCCATGAGTGTGGCGTAAAGGGAGGAGCTTAAAAAAAAAATCGCCATTTGGCGATTTTTTAATTTTCGGCCGCAACCGCGATTCTTTTACGACCCGTTGCGCGGCGGCGATTCAATACGTCACGTCCACCCTTGGTCGCCATGCGCGCACGAAAGCCGTGTGTGCGAATACGACGAGTTTTTGACGGTTGATATGTTCTTTTGGTTGCCATTTCAAATCCTTTTGTGCGTATATTTAACCATAGGTTTTACAAAAAAGCAAATATTTTATTTACTTTTTACCAATCCCAACTTTTGTAACGCCAACACAATAAGGTGCCAGGCAAATAATGCTGCAAACAAATTCCAAAAAATTCCCATAATATTACCCCTTTTATTACAAATTTACTTTATTACTACAGTATAATTTATTACAAATAAATCGCTTTGTCAATCTGATTTTTAATGTATAAAAATTGCTTTATTTCTTGACCTTTGGTGCGAAAATTTGCTATGTTTTCTGTGTCAAAAACCTAAGGAAAGTTAAGTTATGTCAGAAATTGAAAATACAAATGAAATAAATACAGTCAAAATTCCACAATCTTCGATTGAACACGAAATGCGGTCAAGTTTTCTTGACTATGCCATGTCGGTCATTGTGGACCGCGCATTGCCTGATGTTCGCGATGGTTGCAAACCGGTGCATCGCCGTATTTTATATGTTATGAACGATGTTGCGCCGGCGACCAAGCCAACGGTTAAATCTGCGCGTATTGTTGGTGACGTTATGGGTAAATATCACCCGCACGGCGATAGTTCTATATACGAGGCTATGGTCCGTATGGGTCAAGATTTTTCGATGGGCGAAATGCTTGTCCAGGGCCAAGGTAACTTTGGTTCGCGCGACGGGGACAAGGCCGCAGCCATGCGTTATACCGAGGCGCGCCTTTCGAAACTTGGCGCGACGCTAATGGAAGATATGGACAAAGACACTGTCGATTGGCAACCTAACTTTGACGGCACTTTGCAAGAGCCGGTTGTATTGCCAACCAAGTTTCCAAATTTCTTGGTAAACGGCGGTTCGGGTATTGCGGTTGGTATGGCGACAAATGTGCCGACATATAACCTTGGCGAAATTTGTAATGGAATTTTGGCAATATTGGATAATCGGGAAATTTCTGATGATGAATTGTTCGGAATTATCCCTGGGCCGGACTTTCCGACGGGTGCGGTTATCATGGGGCGCGCCGGCGCGTACAAGGCGCACACTACGGGCCGCGGTTCTATAATTGTTCGCGCGAAAACGCATATTGAAAAATTCCATGATCACGAGGCGATTGTTGTCGATGAAATCCCGTACCAGGTTAACAAGGCGCAAATGATTATCAAAATCGCCGAACTGACCAAGGATAAAAAGATAGAGGGTATTTCTGAAATCCGTGATGAATCGTCCAAGGAAGGTCTGCGCATTGTGATTGAACTGAAACGCGATGCGATTCCGGACGTTGTGTTGAATCATCTGTTCCAATACACGGAAATGCAGACGAATTTCCCTGTGAATATGATGGCGCTGAACCGCGGGCGACCGATGCTGTTCAATGTTCGCGGTGTTCTTGATGCGTTTATTGAATTTCGCGAGGAAGTAATCCGTCGCCGCACTATTTTCGATTTGAACAAGGCGCGCAATCGTGCTCATACTTTGTTGGGCTTGTCGGTTGCGGTTGGCAATTTGGACGAAGTTATCGAACTTATCAAATCATCCGCCAACCCAGAAGAAGCGCGCATTGCGTTGGTATCGCGTGGGTGGCGGGCGTCTGATATCGAAAACTATATTCAACTGATTGACGACCCGAATACGGAATACAAGGACGGTATGTTCTATATGTCCGAAGACCAGGCCAAGGCGATTTTGGAATTGCAACTGCATAGACTCACGGGGCTAGAGCGCGACAAATTGCATGCGGATTTGGTGGAACTGGGCGCGCAGATTCGTGATTTGTTGGATATACTTGCATCGCACGAACGCATCGTGCAGATTATTCGTGAAGAAACCGCGGCCGTGCGTGATAATTGGGCTTCGCCGCGCCGGACGGAAATTTCTGATGCGGAAATTGACATCGATATCGAAGATTTAATCGCCCGCGAAGATATGGTTGTAACGGTTTCGAATACGGGATATATCAAACGCGTTTCACTGGATACATACCGTGCGCAAAAGCGCGGTGGCAAGGGCCGCAACGCAATGTCAACCAAGGACGATGACTATGTGGTTCAGGTTTTTGTTGCGAATACGCATACACCACTGTTGTTCTTCTCAAGCCGCGGGCTGTGCTATAAATTGAAAACATACAAGTTGCCAGAGGCGGCGGCCGCGGCCAAGGGACGGCCACTGGTGAATTTGTTGCCGTTGGCTGAAAACGAAACGATTACCGCGATTTTGCCGGTGCCCGAAGAGGACGTGGCGGCGATACAGGAATCAGGCAAAGAACACTTCCTTATGTTCGTAACAGCATCAGGAACTGTGCGGCGCAATCGTATGGCGGACTTTGATTCAATCCGTGCGAACGGAAAAATCGCGATGAAATTGGACGACGGCGACAGTTTGGTTTCTGTTCTGCCGTGCAGTGAAGACCAAGATGTATTTTTGGCGACCTATCGCGGACGTTGCATTAGGTTCCCTGTGCCAGAGATTCGTATTTTCGCCGGCCGTAATTCAACGGGCGTGCGCGGAATTACACTTGGGCGTGATGACCGCATTATCGGTATGTCGATGCTGAATCGTGGCGAATCTGATTCCGCGGTGCGTGCGGCGTATGTGAAACAAAGCCGTGCCGCGCGGCGCGCCGCAACCGGTATAGAAGAAGAGGCCGACAACGAAGAAGAAACAACAACACTCGTCTTGGATGATGCGAAAATGGCAGAAATGGCGGCAAAGGAAGAATTCATACTTACGATTTCCGAAAATGGATTTGGAAAGCGCACCAGTTCGTATGAATATCGCCTTACGCATCGTGGCGGTGGCGGATTTACAAATATCAAACTTGGCGGGAAAAATACCGCGGTCGCGGGTTCGTTCCCGGTCACGGCGGACAACGATGTTATTATGGTGACGGACGGCGGCAAGATTATCCGCACGCCTGCATCGGATATCAGAATCGCCGGGCGCAGCACTGCGGGTGTGACACTGTTCCGCACGGCGGAAAATGAAAAGGTTATGTCGGCAATATCTATTGAATCGGACGGCGCCGATGAACAAGAGAACACGGAAA
>JAGCDW010000065.1 GCA_017650945.1 Alphaproteobacteria bacterium
TATATGGACCAGCCTTAACAACACACTTTCCTGGACATCAACAGAGACCAGTGCCGTTAATGCATATGATACGGATTTTAGCAATAAAGGAATGTGGCCGTCCGGCGATTACGATAAATACGTAGTCGGTTCGTCATTGGCACAGGGACTTGCGTTAAAACAAAACATTATTGCCGCGGGAACATCGGGTAATGTTGTTACATATACCGGCACGGCGGGACAGGTTGGTTCGGTTGGTGTGTATAATGGTTCAACAACATATAATTCATCAACCGATTCGGGTAAACTTGCGACCGCGGGATTTGTGGAAACGAAACAAGAAAAACTTACCTGTGCAGGGTACCTTGCGGGTCATGAAAACGATGATGATTATTGTTGGTTGTATAGTTTGGAAGAACCGCAAGCCCCCGCACCGAGTTGTGCGGCGTATGGCACATCTGCCCCCAAAGGTGGTTCCTTGACTGAATCGGATTGTTGCAGTGGGGTTTTTCAAAGCGGCACCGATATGTGCGGTTGTGCCGATGTTTCGGATTGCCCCAGTGGGTATAACAGTTGCAGTTCGTCCCATGCGTGTACCACGAAGGGAGATGCTTAAAAAAATCGCCGTTTGGCGATTTTTTTATATCTGCGACACAGGTACTCGCTACGCTCGGCCTGGATACCGCACGAAACCACCCACGCAAAATAAAATTTTGCGCGGGACCCGATACTGCGGTATGACGATTATCTGGTATTATTGTTCCCACTCGTCATCCCGGCGAAGGCCGGGACCCAGGCCGAACGAAGTGAGGACTTGCCCCGCAGGGGATTTGTCGTCGCATTGCGACGACAAACTGTCTGCGACGCAGGTGTTCACATTCGTTCACACTGGATCCCGCGCACCATCACCCACGCAAAACTTTGTTTTGCGCGGGGCCCGATACCGCGGGATGACGGCGTTCTGGAATAATACCCCTGTCCCATTTTAATTGTGCATTAACATTCTACACTAAAAACCTTGACTTTCGGTGAAAAGGGTTATAAAATGCGCGGGCATGCAAAGGTTTGCGTGTGGCCGATTGGCGAAAATGATAAACTAAGCTAAAAGGAACTATATATGATTGAAAAAAACTGGATGGCTTTGATAAAGCCGAAAAAACTAAATATTACCACCGATGAACATAATCCGAATATGGCCAAGTTGGTCGCAGAACCGCTTGAAAAGGGTTTCGGTCTTACGCTTGGAACGGCGTTGCGTCGCGTTCTGTTGTCGTCGCTTCAGGGTTGCGCACCGCTGTATGTGAAAATCGATGGCGTTCAACACGAATTTTCAAGTATCCAAGGCGTGCATGAAGATGTCGCGGATATTTTACTGAACCTAAAGGGCGTTTATTTCAAGGCAAATGTCGAAGGTCAACACAAAGTGAACCTGCATGTAACCGGTCCGGCCGTCGTCAAGGCGGGCATGATTGAGTGCACCAGCGCGGTAGAGGTCATGAATCCTGATGCGGAACTTTGCACGTTGGACAAGGGCGCGCAGCTTGATATGGAAATCACACTTGGCACGGGTCGCGGCTATGTTCCCGCGAACGCGCATGCTGATGGATTGCCGTTGGGCGTGATTCCGGTTGATTCAATCTTTTCGCCGATTTTGAATGTCGCAAGCGTGGTTTCTGAAACCCGTGTTGGGCAATCAACCGACTATGATAAATTGGAAATGACCGTCAAAACAAACGGCAGTGTTACACCCGAAGATGCAATTGCTTTTGCGGCGCGTATTTTGACTGACCAATTGACTTTGTTCATCAACTTCGAAGACCCGGCGCAAATCGCGGCACCAACCGAAGAAGAAGTCGCCAAAGATGCGTTGCAGTTCGATCCGAAATTGCTGAAACGCGTGGACGAATTGGAATTGTCTGTGCGCGCAAACAATTGTTTAAAGAACGACAAAATCAACTGGCTTGGCGAATTGGTCCAAAAGACCGAGGCGGATATGTTAAAAACCCCGAACTTTGGCCGCAAGTCATTGAACGAAATCAAAATCCAACTGGAAGCGATGGGCCTTGGGCTTGGGATGGAAGTTCCAGGCTGGCCGCCAGAAAATATTGCAGAGTTGGCCAAGAAATATGAAGACCCATATAAATAAAACAATTTATATGGAATCTTGTCGCGATTGTCGGTTCTTATGTAGGTCGACTACACTGCGAACCGTCAATCGCTTCCAATATCCTCATCTAAATTGTTTTCTGTAACAGTGGCAGTTTTGATGGGAATGAAGTGCGTGTTGCTGAATCACTGATTTGGGGCACGGAAAGTGGTGAAATCCCGGGAAACCGGGCGGAAACAAAATAAAGGAGTAACCGATGAGACACCAAAAAGCAGGTCGCACTTTTAATCGCGACACAAATGCACGCAAGGCCTTGTTTATTGGACTTGCAAAGAACCTGATTGAAAAAGAACAAATCAAAACAACTTTGCCAAAGGCCAAGGATCTGCGCAGTGTCGTGGAAAAATTGGTTACTCGGGCTAAGGTTGACAGTGTTGCGAACCGCCGTCTTACTGCATCTGAGTTGGGTAACGCGTGCGATGCAACTGTGAAAAAATTGTTCACGGTGCTCGGGCCGCGCTACGCGAAACGCCCGGGTGGATACACCCGCGTGTTAAAGGCTGGATTCCGCTATGGCGATGCCGCACCTATGGCAATTATCGAATTTGTTGACCGCGATGTGAATGCGAAAAAGCCGGCACAAAAACCGGAAGTCGCTGCGGCAAAAGCCGAAGAAGCGGCTGCAACCGATGCGCCAAAGGCGGCCAAGGCACCAAAGGCTGAAAAAGCGACAAAGGCACCGGTCAAAGAACCGGCGGCGAAAAAAGCCACTGCGGCCAAAAAGACCGTTGCGGTAAAACGCCGTGCCACAGGGAAATAAGGTTAGTGCGGGCGCAAATGCGCCCGTTTCCTTTTTTATAAAAAAACGTCCGCGTGTAGCGGACGTTTTTATGGACACCAGGTCAATATTTCTTATTTTTCATCGATAATTGTCCCGCCCCATACTGTGCTGGGGATGGCGGGACCAACCGGGCATGTTGCTACATCGATGTATACTTTAAGTTTGTTAAGGTTATATCCGCAGATACGATTTGCTGTATCATATTTACATGCCTGGGATACCTGCATTGATTTCGGCGTGTATATAACCTTGGCCTTGTCGCAATCAGACTGGGTTCTTATGTTGCGGCATGCGCGTTGCCATTCAAGACAATTTGTAACAACCGGGTATTCGGTGTCCGGTGTGTCCGGATTAACCGGATTCACAAGGCATGCACCGTTCGCCTGGGCCACCGATACGTTCGCGATACACGCACTGCCCGACGGAACACACGGATTGGTTATCAATGTCGTGCTGGACAAATTGCCCGGACGATAGTTGAACTGTGCGCGCTGACATTCGTTCTTGTCGGTGAACAATGCGCATGTCAATGACCAGTTATCACAGTTTGTAACAACCGCGGTCGGCGCAATTGTTGACGGCAAGTTCAACGCCCATTTGACATAGAAGTCGCGCAGGCGGTCAATCGTGTATGACTTGCCCAATCCAACCTTGGCCAGGCCGTCCGCCACGCGGCAATTGATGTTGTTCTTTTCAACGAACGCCGTGATTGCCGTTGCGGTTCCACCAGTCGCCGCACCAATACCCGCGCCAACCAATGTTGTTTTTAACCGATTGCCTTTTTCGCCGCCAAGAATCTCAATCGAATTGAATATCTTGTCAAGTGCGTTAAGTTGCTGTTTGAATTCGTCTCTGCCAAGGCAATCGGTGCCGCGACTGCAATACACATCTGTGCCGTCGCGCCATGATTGGTTCAGGTTAACAAATTTGCATTCACGCGTTTCGGTTTTATTAGAACCTGTATCGCTGTTGGAGCAATCTTGACATGCACCTGGGTTTTTATTGACCCAATTTGTAATTGCATCTTTAACCTTTTGGGGGTCGCAATTACCGAATGCATCAAATGTGGCGGTTGGATTGTTTACAAGTGCTTCGCAAGCGCATGGCTGTTGCGCGCATGCAACCTCAATCTGGGCAATAAGATCGTCATCAGATATATTATTGCCTTTGCACGATATTGTGAACGTGGCGGTGTTGGTACATGTAGGTTGAGTTGATGAAGAAGTTGTTTTTTCACCATCGCGGCATGTGTTGACCGCTTCTTTACCCATTTGCCACATGTCGTAAAGGTCGACAATTTCGCGGCACTGGCCCAGTGTCATGGATTTGGCCGTGCTGGACAAATCCGAAGAAATATATTGATTGATTGCGCCAATTTTTTGGTTATCTTTCAATTCTTTTAGTAAGTCATCGCGCATGGATTCAATTGTACAATCAAAGTCGCGGTCGCCGTGGCCCGCCAATGCGCCGATTCCGGCGCCCAGTAACGTTCCGCCGGGAATTGCGGTTGCCGCAACAGTTTTTGTTTTCGGCATAAGCGAGAATCCAAATAAATCTTTGTTACATGTGAACGAAGATCCGGTTGCACGCCATACTTCGGCCATGCTGTCGTCGCCAACGATACCGAACAGCCAACTGTTGGTAATCGGTGTGTCTTTGTTATATGCGGCAACGCGCAGCAAGCATTGTGCATTTTCCGCGTCCCAGCGCGCATAGTATCCGCGCTTGCCATCGATTCCGGTATCGTTCACGCGTGCGCCAAGTGGATTCAGTTTGCTAAGTGAATCATTTTGTGCGCTGTTGTATGCACCAACACGTTGATCGTATTCTGATGTTACACGATCGGCATCAGACACTGCGTTAAACGCCGCGCCGTATGTGTTACGGTCAAGTAGCAAGCAGGTGTTTTCTGCCTGGGTTGGTGTTAAACCCGTTTGACGCAGAACAAACGCATAGTATTCCGGTTGGACTTTGCGCGCGTTAAAGTCAAGCCATACGTCGGAATTCGATGCGTATACGTATTGGCAATTGCGACGGACAGTTGTAACACAATGTTCAACCTGGGTCAGGCAAAGACCCATACCGTTCACGATGGAATTGCGCAGGTCTTCATTAAACAGCGAATTTATGCCGTTCGGTAATGCGCCACCATTTACACAACCCAAAACATCGTTCATACAGTTTTCAACAGAATAGGATGAATTTTCAACACCGCCATCGGGACAGTTTGTCTGGGGCGTTGGAGGGTTTGGCGATGGTGGGACCGGTGTATCCGGTTCCGGTTCCGGTTCTGGTTCCGGTTGTGGATTTGGATTGGGGTTCGGATTTGGTGTTGGGTTTATTTGGCTGTTGCTAACAGTCATATTGCCAACGCCACTTACCGGCAAGATTGGAATAGACGGCATACGTGCACTGGCCGTTCCGCGTCCACGATTGGCCGTTGCTGTTCCGCGCGATGCGTCGGTTGCCGCAAAAGCCACAGTCGCAATCGCGATAATTGATAAACTTGTTACACTTTTACATACAGTTTTCAGCATATTTCGCATGAAAAACCCTCCTTTCTATCTGTGACATTATACCACAGAATAGGGCAATAAAAAAGTGTTTTTTGAAAAAATTTATGCAATCAAATGTTTTGTTGACAGAAAGCAAAATGTGTCTATAATAGTGGTAAATGAGCAGTGAAAAGAAATCTTTTGCGAATTTTTGGCGCGCGGTTGCGTGGACTGGGATTTATGTGTTCGTTATGTGGGCGATTTTGCGCGGGCTGTTTAATTTCAATATGTTTTCAATTGCGCATTTGACGAAACTTTTGCATTTGCAATTGCATGGTTTTGCAGGTTTGGTTTTTGGAATTTTGGTTCTGGCGGCGGTGCCACTTTATGTTGCGACGACTGTTATTACGGTGCGGAACAAAGAAATGCCGGTTAAATTGCCGTTGCCAAAGTGTCTGACCGAAACGCCGCCGGCACCAAAGCCTGAACCGGTCGTGCCGGTTGTTACAGCAACAGAGACTTTGCCACCACCCCGCGCAGGCGTTCCGGCGGAAATGCGCGAAACATTTATGCGGGCCCAGAAAAACTATGGCGTGCGGCAAATGTCAGTGTTTAATCGTCAACATGCCCCGGCGCCGGTTGCATCGGTTGATGCGCCCGTGGTTACGCCGGTGGCCGAACCAGTTCGCAAACCCGTGACCGAATCGATTCCGGTGGCAAAAACCGAAGATGTGGCGGCCTATGGCGGAATGCCGATACCGACGGACTTTGATATAGATGCGCCGATGGGTGCGGGAACGGATGTGGATGTGCCGGTCTTTGCCGATATAAATTTTGATGATGACGATACGCCGGCGGGGGCGGGCGAAACAGCGGAAGAAAGTCCGATTGACAAAGTGCTAAATTTCCTGCGCGGGGCGGGTGTTGATGCCAAGGCACATGATGATTTGATTGTTGCGAACGGATGCGCGATTGCGGTGCATGATGACGATGATTTCTGGGTGCCGGATGAAATCGATTGGTTTGCGGCGGGGAAACAGCGGCCTTCGCCGATTGTCGCACTGCGGCGGGCGCGGGAAGAGCAGGGATTGAAACCGATTTTGTACCTGGCGACCGATAGCATTATGGATTTAGATAAGAATTCCGCCGAATGGACATCGGACGGGATAACGATTGTGAAGAGTAGGGAAGAGTTAGTGGAAAGTGTTAGTGTAAGTGGGTAGTGTTAGTGATGTTATCTATTTAAAAGTTGAAACATTTTCAAAATGAAAGTAATTTATACTAAGCGCCTTTGTTGCCAGAGGCGTTACCGTGACCGGCATTCGCAGGGCTACTGCCCCCCCCGGATTCACCACTGGTGCCACTGCTACTTGATTGGCTACCTAGACCTTTGAATCCGTCTGATAATTTAAAACTAGGTTCGTTGTCGTTGGTAAGGAAGTTGGAACTAGATTTGTTACTGGTGTTTATATCTGTGCCAAAATTAGATGTGGCGGCATTATAATTTATATTTGTGCCTTCAGCTCTTGAATCATGTCCCATACCTTCCTTTGGTATAATACTAAATTGATTTGAAGAATTTTTAGTATCATTTTCCGGATTTCTACCCCCCCCGGTTGACGAATTTTGGGTTCGGGTGCAACCGGTGCCATTCCATGTGCCGCCGCTGTTGGTGCAATTTTGTTCGGCATTGCTCATGTCGCATTTTTTGCCCTGGTTAAATCCGGCACTGACCCATTCGCCACCGTCGTTTTCGCATGCCTCTTTGGCCTGCTTTTCGGCATTTTGTGTGTCGATTCCGCGTATGACCGCGCCCGATGTCCAAAGGCCCGCCGCTGTGCCAAAGCCCGCACCCATTGCCGCCGCGGACGCGGATGTTTGCGACCGGGTAAGTCTTTGGGCATTTTCCATATATGTTGTGATATCAACACCGAACCAATCCGGCGTGCATTGGAATGTGTCGCCGGAATAAAGTTTTTTCGATGCCATAAGCGTATGGTCGGTGCCCGCAAAGAAATTCACGGTATAGACACAATCGAGTGTTCTTTCGTCAAACATTGCGCCAAGCCGTGTGCATTGGTCGCGCATCAAATCGCGCAATTCGTAAAGTCTTTTTTCTTGTTTTTGTGCGTCCGATGTGGCGATTGTTCGCATGTCGCCCATTATGCCCATGACGCGCGATGAAAGGCCACTATCTTGTTCGCCGCATTCATCGGCGATGGATTTGCATTTTGCAATTGCGCTGTCGCCCGCGGACTTTGATAGGCATTTTTCCAATGATTTTCCGCAAATTCCGAATACGCAATTGTTGTACCGGTTGCCGCAATTTACAACTGAATTATAATATGAAAGTTCAATCGCCGCATTGCGGTCCGCCAATATTTCCGGTGCAAGTAACGTGTATTCATGGCCGGTGCATTTGGTATTGCGGCGGCATGCGTCCATTTTGTTACCCCAAACGGTCGTGGAATCTTTTGCGCATTTTGTGAAATCCGCACCGCACTTTTCCGTCATGCATTTGCGCAGGCCCGCATCGCATGTGTTTGATGTGGTTATGTTCGAAGTGCCACCGGCGCTGGCTTTGTCGGCCTGCGCATCCAGTAATGCGCGTTGCCGCCGAATCGTTTCGGCCAGTTCGCTGTTTGATGAATCTGATGCATTTGCACCCATTTCCGATAACACATCATTAAACTGTGATGTCTTGTTGTTGACGATGATAACAGGTTCCGGGACAGGTTCGGGTTCAGCGACGCTGACGACTGGTTCAGGTTCGGGCTCAGGTGCGGTTGCAACCGATGTTGGTTCAGTTACCTTGACCGTTGCGGTCGGCATACGTGTCGCGGTCGAAGGTGTTCGATTTTGTGCGCGATTTGCCGCCGCTGTGGTTGCCGCAGTGTTTGTTCTTTGCGTTATTGCCGCGTTCGCAATATTTGTCGCCACGACAATCGCAAAAATTGAAATTCCGTAAAAGATTTTCAGTTTCGTTTTCATTACTTCAACACCGTGCATGCCGTTTTATAGAACTGACATAATTTTTCAGCCATTGATCGTTCAGTTTTGTTATTTTCGCATTTGTTTGGCATATTGTTGCTGCATGCCGCGGCCACGCAAGAATTAAATGTTTCGCCACTTTTGCAATTCGATTTTGCACCGGCAAGTTTTGATTCGCGTGTGCTTTGATAATTTTTGACCAATGTTTGTAAAACGCTTTCGCGCAAAGTGTACATGTTTTTGCGGTCGTTTGTAATGGCATTTCTGAATTCCGTAATATAATCATCGCAACCAGATGCTTCGGTCGCGCATTCGGCGATTGTTTTGGTAAAAGTTGTACCGTCTTCGCAGTTTTCGTATGCAGTGCCACACTTTTTGTTCATACAAGTTGTAAATGTGTCGTTACAAGACGATTTTGTTGGCTTTTTATTTATTGCTTCCATTGCACTTGTAACCTGCATGCTAACGCCGGCGGCCTTGCAAGATTGTTCTATTAACTTGTCATACAGGTCGGAAACGTCATCCGTTGTACAATCGGGCAACTTTTTAATACATTCGGTTGTGGCCCAGATATAACGCCGGCCCGGATCTGATGGCGCAACACGCAATTCTTGGTCTGTTAAAACATATTTTGTTGATTGACCCGCGGTTATGTTTGATAAACCTTTCTGCGATGGTGGGTTGCCGGCGGACGAAGTTCCACAATACTGACAACGGGCGGACGGATTCATGCCGATATTTATCGCACACGCAGAATCAAGACAGCGTTGCAAGCCCGTCTTTTGGCACTTTGATACCGCGGCCGGCGCGCAAAAAACCGGCGCAATCGCGCAAATTATTGCGATAAAGAATATATTGTGGCGTTTCATCTCCCTGCCTATTGTTTTGCATTATATCAGAAAAAAATCGCGCGCGCAAAAGTTTTTTAATAAACCACTTGACAAGGGTAAAATTTTGTCTATAATAATCACGAACAAATAAATAAAGGAGTCAGATATGCGTAAAAATAAAGGCTTGACCACGTTCAAGTTTATTTTGTTGTCGACGGGGCTTGGAATGTTGGTTTCTGGTTGTTGCGATTGTAACAAACCTGTCCCGGCACCAAAAACTGTTTTTGTGAAGGAATATCATGTCGGTGGCGATATGATAAATATCGAAGGCGATAATAACGATGTCAATTTTACCAAAGGTAATGGTAATAATGTTGCGTCTCGTAGTGGCGGAACACAAAACCAAGGTCGTGTTGTTAAGCCACGTCCGAAACCTGTAAAAAAACCGGTTGTTCAACCGGAACCAGAACCAAAGCCGGAACCAGAGCCGGAACCGAAGCCAGAGGTTGTTGAAAAACATTGCACGGTTGTGATTACGTATCAAACGCCTTGCAATGGTCGTTAATTGGTTTTAATCATAAAAAAATAAATCGGGGCGGGATGCCCCGATTTTTTTTCTAGACATAAATACCATTTTCTGATAAAATGGCACGTGATACAGAGAGAATTTATGAAATTCATACGCTTGGTTGTATTTGCTTTGTTTTTGTGCCCTTTCGCGGTGCGTGCGGCGCATGTTTCAGAGTTTTCTTTGGCGTCCCAATTGCTTGCCGCGGCGCGTAATGCGGATGTTCAGCAAGTTCAGGCTTTGGTGGCCGGTGGCGCAAATATAAACTTTGTTGATGGAACGGGGTTATCACTGGTTTGTACGGCACTTATGAATAACGATTTACGTGCGGCCCAGATTCTGCAGATGTATGGCGCCGATGCGTCAAGGTGTGATCAGCAGATTAGGAAATATAGAACACGAAATACCCCAGAGCGAACTACGGGGGGGCTGTTCGGTGGCCTAACCACCGCCCAGGGAATGACATTGGCGGCGGCGGGTGCCGCCGTTGTTGTAGGTGGGCTTTTTTTATTGACGGATGTGTTTGATGCAGATAATGATAACGGTTACGCAGGCAGTGGTGCCGGCGGTGGCAGTTCGGGTGGTGGCGGCAGTGATACGCCGGGAACTGGTGTGCCATTGTTTGCAAATGGTTTGCCATATGGGCCTTTGATGACAAGCGCCAGTGAGGAAAGCAAAAATTATGCGGAAAATTTGTCGTATTACGCCCCGGCGGATACGACAAGTATTTTGTATAAGAATTTTCAATTCATGAACGAACAAGAAAATTATTTGCTGTTGATGCATGGGTATTCGCCACTCGCACGGGGATATTTGGGAATGCGGACACTGCGCAATTCGGATACGTATGCACCGCTCAGTTTAAGTGGGTATCAATTGGGCAGTAACCCAGTCGAAGGTGGTCGGCCTGTTAATGTTGCATTGATTACCGCAAATGGTGTTAATGCCGCAGAAAATACATCGCTTGCGGATAAATTGGTTGTTTGGACGACAAATTCGGGGCCATCGGCTTTAAATCCAGCAAGTAATACTATGATATCAAGCAAGTATTACAATAATACGATTAGTCTTGGATACGACAATTCGGCGGTAACGGATGATACAACGGGGGAAGATTTTAATTTATTGGATAATTTTGATTTATCTAATTCAGGCACGGCGGTTTATAATGGTGCGGCAACGGATATCGATAATATTCTTGGAAAGATTGTTGGTGGAAACACAGCCGGATATTCAAACGCGGACTATATGGGTTTTATGCCAAATGGCCAGTTGACCATTTTTCGCACGGGTGGCGGAATGCATATGGTTGTTTTGGATGAGCCGGTTACCGCTGGGTCGTATTCATCGGATAGTGATGAAATTGTTACGGGAACAATAGTAACTTTGAATGAGGTCGAAGGTTTGAATGCGACGGTTACCGGACGGACGGTGGTGCTGTCTAATGAAACAGTAACCTATAATGGCTATATCGGTTTGGATGGTTTGTTGTACATAGATACAAATGGCGATGGTCGTGCGGACGGCGCGTACGCCTTTGCCGGTGGAACGATTGTGCAAACAAAAGAATTGCGGGAAACGGATTATTATAATTATACTGCGATGGTAAATGCGGCATCCCTTGCGCGGGCGGGCGACGTTGCAGGTGGACGTTCGGCGGTGGATATTATCGCGAACGTTGATGTTATCGAACCGTTGCATTTTACAAGCGCAGGAACAATTCAAACGATTCTTGATGCCGGTGCATCAAATTATAAGACGACATTTACTAATTTGATTGCAAGCACTTACGGGAATACAGATTTAGATAATTTGCCGGTAACAAATGCGAATTCTTTTTTTAGTTCACTTGGGACCACGTATTCGCCACTTACAATATTTTCAACCGGTGGTTTTTTGACGACGGAAAATTGGCCGGATGCGCCACTTACCGCGACATTTGAAAATGCGGCGCCGTTAGTTTATCAAAATCTAGAGCATTTGTTTATGTCGATTGTTGCGGTTGGGTCGGATACATCGGATGCATCATCGATTCCAGCGAATTCTGATACAAACGCGAATCCGTATCAATTGGCCCAGTGGGCGGTCAATGACCCGGTGTCTGGACTTTCTTATTACAAAGCGCGCACATGCGGTGTTGCAGGGACGGGTGGAAACGGTATTGATCCATGGTGCTTTGCGGCGGTTGGCGTAACCGATGAAATGGCAACGGCGGCGGCGGCCGGTGCGGCCGGTGTGCTTACTTCGGCGTTTTACTATATGACACCAAAGCAGATTTTTATGTTAATGGCGCTTACGGCAGATGGACCGTTTTTAGGTCGGCTTAGTTCTGGTCAGACACTTACGGAATCTGCGCTTGTTTCGTATTTACAGTCTATGTACCAAATGCCTCAGTCTTATCAGTGGCGTATAGATGCCGGTGCGAATTATTTAGATGTGTTTAAAGAAGTTTTTGGTTATGGTGTAATAAATCTTGAAAGGGCAACAACGCCGGGAACAAATTTGTATTTCTATTCGGGTGGCGACATAGTGTCTGCATCCGGAAACGCATATTGGCGCGCGGCGACGACGACTGGATTTCGTGGTTCGGCGGCGTTGAACCTTGGGCGTGCGGCGATAAGCACTGCGGCATATGATGTTTTGGAAAGTATTGATGGAACAATGCGCTTGCCACGTATTTGGAAAAATAATTTTTCGCTTGGTGGGGATGGACGGCATGCGCTTTATATGGGTGATGTGTTGTCAGATTTGCGGGTGCGCGCGCGTGATGATAATATGGTGCGCATTGGAAATATGGCTTTCGGTTTTTCGCGTTCGCAGCGCGCGTATGATGATGGTATGGGCGGGGTTGATAATATGCGGTTTGAATATGCGAAAGATTCTTGGAAAGTTGCGGCAGATTATCAACGTTATTTGACGGATGCGGAATCACGGTTTACCGGGACGGCAAATCCGGTTTTGGGCTTAGCATCAAATGCGGTATCTACGGCGGCAGAGTATAAATATGGCAATTTATTCTTTGGTGCGCGCGGTGTTTCGGGCGCGATAACGGATGAAGGTTTGTTGGCCAATGACCCGACTATTTCGGCGAATTATGAACCGATGAAGTTAGGAAATTTTTCGGCGGTACAATCAAGCCTTGGTTGGCGGGCGAAAAAATTTGGTTTCACGACAAGTTTTGGTGTTGCGCATGAAAGCGATACTTTGCTTGGGGCGTCTGGGACAGGCCTGTTGGGATTGGGTGCGGCGGAAACGCAGTATCTTGATGCGGATGCGTATTGGAATTTAACGGATAGTGTTCGTGCGCGGGCGCGTGCTACATTTGCGTATACAAAACCGGGCGTTGACGGTAATGCGATTATTTCGCTTTCTGAACTTAGTTCAAATGCTTTTTCGGTGGGGCTGGATTCTGGTAATTTTTCATTTGGTCTGTCGTTACCGCTTAGCGTGGTGCACGGAAGCCTGTCGTATGATTACGCCGATTATGATATTGTAACAGATGATGAAGATAGGTATGATTTGGTGATTTCAAATGCCGGGGCGCGTAATATTGATATGGGGGCAAATTTGCGAGAGGTGCGTTTCAATGCGTCTTATCGTCAGAAACTTGGCGAATTTACTGATGGGGCGCTTGGGTTCATATATCGTGTGAATCCAAACAATACGCATGAATTTGGAAATGAATCTATATTTATGATGAAATTGTCGCACAGACTTGGGATTTAATTCCCTTGACAAAATTTAGCGTTTTTTATATACTTTCTCACCTGGGAATAGGGGGAAATGTATGGTGTTTATGAAATATCTTTTGTCGCGAACGGGGCTTTTCCCGCAGTATGAACCGGATGTATCCGATGTGCTGACGGTGGCGAACAAAGTGCGCAGGGTTAAGAGGTTACGCAATGACCTTGGTGGGCGGTATTGGTATGTGTTCCCGAAAAATCGTAAACGCCATAATATAAAAGACATGGTTCGTCTGTTTAGGGCGAACGGCGTTTTGTTGCATTCGCACTATAGCGAGACGTATAACGAGTGGGTTTGGATTACGCGTGATTGGAATCAACAATTCATGAGTGATGTTAAGCAAGTTGTTAGCGATGAAACGAGTTTCGAAAAAATAGCAAAACGTAGAGAACGTGAAATTGCGAGGCGTAGTGAAAGGTTTGTTAGACGATATCGGTAACCACGATGTTTTGGTGTGGAGACTTCGTGATGTTGTTTCCGGGCTAAGGTATGTATTTTGTGGTGAAATAAAAAGGAAGCGACCATATATGTCTTTTGTTCGGTATTATGTTGGAAAATTAAATTTAACACCGCGGTGGGATGCGCGGGCGGAAGATGTGCTGTCGGCGGCAATGTCCGTACACAAAATTGACGAGGACAAAGATTCGCGTGGGCATAAATATTTCTATGTCGTTTTTTTATCGTCTGACTTTCGGCATGTTTTGGATGTTTCGCGTGTGTTTCGCGCAAATGGAATTTTGGGAACACTGTGTTATAAAAATGTTGTAAATGACGCGGGCAAACACCAGGGTATGTTGGCGATGCGCGTGCGTGATAGAAATCAAAAGTTTATGCATGATGTCCAGGCAACGGTTAAAGATATAACATATTACCGTGATACAGTTTTGCCTGAATATAATGCGGCACATAAAAATAAAAAATATATAATTCCGGAATTGTTCGGGCGGTATAGGTAAGTGTTAGTGGTTAGTTCCCACTTCGCCAAGGCTTCGTGGGACAAGGGTTAGTAACATCATACCGGCGAAAGCCGGGATCTTTGTTGGGTTGCAGAGAACAAAATCCCCCCTTCCCGTTGGGAAGGGGATTTACATGCGATATGACGACAAAAAACGGCGCGATGCGCCGTTTTTTATTATGTGATTAATAAGCTTTTCCGGTGTGACACGCATGATCTACGCTTCCACAATTGTTGTAACCTTGACCGCTGGGGCAATCGGAAATATCGTTGCACCCGCACAGGTTCGTGCCACTTTGCAAATATCCACTACAACATTGTGAAGCGGACGTTGCCGTTTCATTATATGCCAAACATTGTGTGGTGACCGAGGCAACACTGTAAAGCCAGCAATAATCTTCATCATTTTCATGCCCCGCAAGGTATCCCGCACAGGTCATTTTTTCCTGACGCGTGTCAACGGCGGCAATGGTTGCAATATTTGTTCCGTTACTAAGCGCCCCGGTTTGCGAATCATATGTTGGCGCATTTGCGGTGGCCACAGAACCGACCTCTCCTTCCACCCCGGTGTATGTAACAACATTGCCATCCGTTCCCGCCGGAATAAGACCTTGTTTGGTATATATCTCATCATACACTCCGTTAAATGCCGGTGCCAGGGCCGCAACAGTTGGAACTAAATCTTCTCTTTCGTAAAAATCATCAAGGTTCAGTCCCACAGTGTCAAAAGTTTCAAGGCTCAAAACACCAATTGAATCACCACTCAATTCTGTTCCGGCGGCATTTGTTGTAACGATTGCCGGGACATATACATCGTCGTTTCCGTCATTATCAACGGCCAAAACCTTATCCGTGGTGATTTTATCTTGTTTTGTGGTATCGACATAGTATTTGGATGTAACGGTTTTTTGGTCCAATAGTTCCTGGGCCGTTGGGTCCGCAAACGCCGGCATCGCAAATAACGCTGCGATTATAATCGCTGTCATCCCGCATATTTTCGCCGTCATCCCGGCGAAGGCCGGGATCCAGTGCGAACGTATGTGAGCACCTGCGTCGCAGACATTTATGTTTTTCATTGTTTCACAATGAAAAATCTCCTGCGGAGCA